>NZ_JZRG01000013.1:0-46671 GCF_000964075.1 Brevundimonas sp. KM4
TCCACCAAACCGAGGGAGGATCACCGGGCCCATGTGCATGAGGGAGGGCGGACTTGGCTCACGCTCCAGACGCTGCGCCATACCTGCGTCGTCAAACTCATCTCGGCTGACGTGCACCCCTACACCATCGCAAGTATGACCGGTCATCGATATCAATCGATCGACGCCATTATGGAACGGTACGGCATCCGCACGTCCGATGGGGCGATGAAGGCGCTCATGGCCCTGAACCGCGCCAAGGGCGGCGAGGACGCGGACTTCGGGGACTACGCTCCGGCCGAGGCGAGCTGGGAGCCCAAGGCCGCGCTGAAACAGCCCGGTCAGATTGGCTCGCGCCGGAAGCTCGCACGTCAGTATCTCAAGAGCTATCTGGATGCTCAGGAGCTCTACCGCCTCTTCGACGACGGGTCCGAAGATGGCGTGAACCTCGCGCTTCAGCTCGGCGCGAAACTCTCGTGATCTTGGGGTGCGCCATAAGCGTCAGCGGCGGCTGCCGCTGACGTCTCCCTGCGCCCTGTCACGAAATGAGCGAATAAAAACCAGCTTGAGTCCCGCAGATTTTGTGACTGACGCGCCAGAAACATTGAACAATTTCCGAAGCCCGCGCCATCGAGCGCCTCCCCGTCTTAGCTAGGAATTACATGCCACCAGACGATATCATAGGCGTCATAGCCTTCAGGGTGCCTGGATTGCCACGCGCTAAGGAGCGTCCCCGTATGTCCAACCGCCATGGCGTCGGCAGAGTGTACACGCCCCAGAAGACGCAAAACTTCGAGGCCACAGTCCGACTGGCCGCAGCCCAGGCGATGGGTGGCGGCATTGGTTTTGCGGGCGCCGTCGAGGTCCAGATGATCGTTCGCCTAGCGCCGCCGCCGTCCTCCACGCCAAGGCAGCGCGACGCCATGCTCAGCGGATCCAACCTCCCCGCCAAACGGCCGGACTTGGATAACGTCATCAAGGCCGTATTGGACGGATGCGCTTCAGTTGCGTTTCGAAACGACCGAGACGTGGTCAAACTCTCCGCCGAGAAACGCTACGACGTTGTCACGGGCGTCGACGTCTCAATCCGGGCGTTGCCTTGAGCGGTTGGAGCTCCCTTAAGAAATACGTTTGCTAACGGCGGCCACGCATCCCCCGGTGCAGTTTCTAGAGGTCGTCTTCGCCACGCCGCGTTCAGCATCTTGCTGTGCCACCCTAGGGCACAGGGACCATACCGAGCCAGCGTATGTCGAAACGGACGGGTATCGTAGCGGCTCTGCAGGAGCGGCTTGGCAAGCACGGCCACCTCTGCAGCGACCCTGATCAATCGCTCGCCGCGAGTGCCATACGCGATACGATCCGGCGTCGGCTGGGCAGTTTAGCGGCGAGCAATGGCGGTGGGTCTTGGCCCCCAAAGTTCGAGCTCTTCGAGGCAGTTCAGCCGGATCTCCATTGCCGGCGGGGGAGCCTCGGGTCGGGTGAACCTTGAGGTGTGTTCAAGCGCTGCCCTCTTCCGAACTCTCGCGGTCAAAGCGCCTGGGGCCCGTGCTACGACAGCTAATACTCGAACCGTAGCGTGAGTAGCGCTGTTTGACCGTCACGCAGGTTCAAGGCATTTTCGATCCCTTATCGACATAGCGGGCAAGGGATGCATGCCGCACCAGCTAGCACGGGGTTGGACCGTCCTAACGGCGCTGGCGCGAACAGAAAGTCCGGCGCACATCCAAGCCGGTCGTCGGAGTTCACTGCCCCCCCCCCCGCGCAGCCATGCACCACCAGGCAGGGTCCGACCTGCTCGAAAGCACACACGCAGCGACCCGTGCTATCTTGATTGAGCTCGTACTTGCATGCCGAGTCGTCAGATCCGCTTATTCAAACGGCAGGGGATGGGTGATCTCATTCTGCACAAAGGCATCAGGTAAAGCCACCAGGCGATCAAACCGGCCTTCACGACTGATCTCAGCTGCGAGCCAGTCGTCGCTGATCCAAGGCTTCGGCGCTCGACCGTTCCGTCGGTGAGCCATGCACACAGCTGAAACAGATAGCAGTGCGAGGGGCGCGGAATCTCAAGCGTCACACCGAAGCTGGATTGTGTTCGAGGCGGTCACGCTAAAGGTTCCCAGACCGGCCACGCTGACAGCCTTGTCTTCTTCGGCGGCCGCAAAGATCGCTTCGCTCAGCAACCAAAGGACGCGTTCGCACTCATCCGCCGTCAGCTCCGCCTGAGACATGTAGCTGAGATGATCGAAGATCTGCGGCGGAGCGATAGCGCCACCGTCGGCACCGATGGCGCGCTGAGGTGGATTTTGCTCGTCGCGCGCAGCGGTGGAGCCGGCACTCTCGGTTGGGTCAGGCTTAAACACAGGCACTTCCTTTCTCTTGTTGCTAGCCCATTGGAACCGGCCCGCTACTTCCTGTCTACCCTTATCTTTTTGTTTTTACTCGCAAAAATAGGGCTTGACCATTGAAGATGGTTTTCCACTGCGACGTCAGGCGTTTAGCCGTTAGAGCCTCAGCACTGTCGGTCGGAAAGGTACCCATGTCATGTATCGTGACACGAAATTTGCTTGTGTGGGCCTTTTAGCGCATATAAATACCCGCCCCTAGTGTTATGTAGGAGTCGCACATGGGGTTTTCGACACGGGTTCCTGTTCAGTCTGCCACCGTAGAGGGCCGCGACCGCCAGCTTCGGGCCATGGTTTCTGCGCGGGTACGCAGTCATTCGTCCATCAGACCGAGCGCGCTGAACAATGCGCCTCGCCCCAAACCCAAAAAGCAGAGCACCAGCTCTGCCGAGGCGCCGCCTGCGCAAAAGCTCCGGATAGAGGCTTGGCCCGCTCTCATGACCCGCGAGCACCTGTCGGGCTACACATCCCTCAGCACGCATACGCTCAAGAAGATCTGTCCCGTCTCCCCCCTGGACATCGGCGCCAACTGTGTCCGGTTCAGTCGCACAGACGTAGACCGTTGGCTGGCGACCCTGTCTCCCCGCAGTCTGACGAGACTCCAAGGTGAGGCGGCCACGTCGGAGCCTCTGCCGGTCGTTGATGAGGCCCTAGCCGCGCTGGATCGCGTTCGAGCGCGTGCGCTCGGCAAACGGGGATGAAAATCCGCTACGTCCAGCGTGTGTCTGGCGAGGGCAAGACGCGACTCTATTTTCGCAAGGGCGACTATCGGGAGGGTCCGCTCTCCTCCGACGACGGAAGCGAAGCGCTCGCGCTCGAGGTTGCGGCCATTCTGCGCAAACTCGAGGCCGCTGCGAAGGCTGCGCGCTCGCCACGCCCCAATACGGTCGGCGGCATGCTGGCCGCTTACAACCGATCCGCCGAGTTCCTCGCCCTCGCGCGCCTGACGCAGCGGGGTTATCAGGGCTACATCGACGAGATGAAAGTCGATATCGGCGATGTCCTCCTTTCCGAGGTCAGCCAGGCCTTTCTGCGCGCTTTTCGCGACGCCTTGGCGGTGCGGGGACATCGCGCGGCTAACATGCGCATGCAACTCTTGAAGAACGCCCTGGCTCCCGCGATCGACGATCAGGCTGACATGCGCATCCAAGGCGACCCGTTCGCCAAACTCGCTAAGGTGAAGCGACCGCATGATGCTGGCGAGGCCCATCCGATATGGACCGACGAGGAGGTCGAGGCGGCCATTGAGGAAGCGATCGCACGTAAACAGCCCGGCTTGGCGAGGGCGATCGCCTTAGGGCGTTGGGGTGGGTTTCGTCGCAAGACAATCTGCGCACTGCCCCTTACAGCACGTGTCTTTGGCCACGCGTCCAATGGGCTTGCGCAGGTGCGCCTTCATTGGATCACCGAAAAAAAGAAGGTGGCCTGTGACAAGCGCGAAGACCCTCGTCTCACCGCGCTTCTCGACCGCACTCCCGATGCGGCGGCGACAATTGCCTATAATGCGGACGGCCACCCCTTTAAGGAGCGCCAGCTCAATCAGGCAATAAACCGTCTCTTGTTGCGGTTGGGGACGACGGGCCAGGTCCGGACCGTCACCGACTCCAGCGGGAAGCTGGCCTGCCCTTTAGATATTCATGGTTTGCGCCATGCCCGGGGGACCGAGATCGCACTCGCGGGGGGTTCCGACGCCGAGATCATGACCCAGCTCGAGCACGCCACCGACCGCGCTGCGAAAATTTATCGCCGTCAAGCCGATCGCCGGCGAATGGCGGATGCGGCCCAGGATCGGATCGATGAAGCGATCGAACGTCAGACCGCGCGCAAGACGCTATCACCCGAACAACGCGCCCAACCAGGCACTGTAAAACCGGGTGTAAAAGAACTGTAAAATTGATCGCCGAGATCATGCCCGCGGGTGCCAACTCGCCGCTAAGACTTTAATTTAGCAGGTAAAGAAATGGCGCACCCGGAGCGATTCGAACGCCCGACCCCCAGATTCGTAGTGTGCGACGCTCAGCAACCTGTTTTGGCGGTCACTCTCTGAATTACCAAATGATTTTTAGGACGGTTAAGTGGTCTAGGGGTCGCGATTGCCAGATAATTGCCAACCAGATTAAGGACACCAGACGTCAGACTCGATCTGCTGGATAGCAGCCGAATGGTCAGTAGATTTGAAGAGGTGTCCGTAGCGATCAAGGGTCATCTGCGCGCTGCTATGACCGGCCCATTTCTGAATTTGCTTGAGCGGCACCCCAGCCTCGATCCAGCACGAAATCGCGAAGTGACGCAGGTCGTGCCAGCGCCAAAGCGGCCGGTTTATCAATTCGGGGTTCAGTTCTTGCGCTCGCGTCCACGCGGGTTGGAACAAGCGCTGGCGCCAGTTGGAATGGGTTTGAGGATTGCCTCGTCCGTTCGGGAAGACGAGGTCGTCAGGACTATTGAAGCGAGACTGCTCTTTCCATTGCGCCAATGCGTTCACGAGGCCTTCAGCCAACGGTATGGTGCGACGTCCGGCGTGCGATTTGGGTTGACCGAATTGACCGAGCCGATTGATCCGGCGGCGAACTCGCACCGTCCCTTTTTCAAGATCGACATTACGCCAGGTTAACGCGCGCTGCTCGCTGCCCCGAAGACCTGTAGCAGCGGCGAACCGCAAGACCGGACCGGATGTCGCTCGCGATGCTGCACACAGTGCTGCAACCTCGACCTTCTCGGGAATGAAGACGTCTCCATCATTTTCATCATCAGCTTCAATATCTCGTGAAACAGGATCATCCACGCGACGTCGCAGGCGTTTGGAGTTTTTGGCCACGTTGTGAACAAGCCAGTCTCGCTCAACTGCCAAATCCAGCATTCGGCGCAGCGTGCTTGTTGCGCTCGCGATAAACGACATCGACAGTTGCAAACCCTGCATCTCATCGATGAAGCGATTTACATGTGCTACCCGTAGGTCTTTCAGCTTGAAGTTGCCAAGCGGGTACGCAAACCCTTTACCCGCCATCTCTGGCTTCTGGCTCGTCCACAAGTCGCCGCTGCCAATAATATACCGCTCAACATGTGCAACGTAGTTCAGGTGGGTGGTCTGATCGATCTCCTTGATCAACACACGTTTTCGCGAGTGCTCGATATAGATGAGCCCAAGGTCTCCGACGGTCATCCGCTCGGCTTCTGAGCGAAACGACCCATTCTTAATCATAGACTCAGCTTCGAGCAGATGTGCCTTAGCGTCCTTGCGGGTGTCGAACCCTCTGCGATGACGCTTGCCCCCCTTGTCGGAATAGTCGGCGACCCACTTCTTGGTAGTCTTGTTGAAAGTGACCGGCATTAGGCTGCTTTCCGGGTGATCGCCGCTTGAAGCAGTTCATCCGCGATATCCATCCAGGCACAGATGGCTTTGGTCGATGGGATCGCAGATGGCAGGGCTGAGACCAACGTCGGCGTCAAAGCCGGGTGTTTGGGTGAAGTGATCTTATGGGCGACGATGGCTTCGAGCGCTGCTTTTTCGCTTGAGAAAGATTGCACCACAGTCTTAGTGGAAGTGACCCAGAACACCGACCAAACGTAGCGGCCGTGCTTATCCGGCTTCCGGGCACGGCTGACGGTGATTTGTTGGATGTCCAAGAATGTGCGCATTACGCCACCTCGCGCGACGCGCGCTCCTGCGCTGCAATCCACGCCATGAGGGTGGAGCGGCGCGCGCAGATTGTCGTGCCCAAACGAAAGATCGGCAACCGGCCAGAGTCCGCCAAGTCGTAGACGCGGCGACGAGCGGTGGCTTCACCGAACAGAAAAGCAGCGATCTGGCCGGCTCCGCGAAGGACGTCGTCGGCGAGGCTCTCAATAGCCCGGCGTGGCGCACGTGTGATGTAAAATTGGTCGTCGAAATCGGTGTCCATTTTTGGTTTCCTTGCGCTCTGGCACCACAGATCGCGATGCCTCAATGCTCACAACCGCTGCACAGACCACGCCAAGGTGGATTTGTATCATATTGAAAAATATAGCCTTATTGTCAGACATCCTGGCAGTGAATGTCAGTAAGACTGGCAGAACTCGTCACAGTGGGCTTTCACGCGTGTCGCAAGCAGGCGCGGGCATTAACTATGTCCCAAATTGGGATCAGGCGGTTTACGTCTGTGCGCGCCGGGATGGCTATTGGAGATGACGGCCGCTGGCTCGGTCCCGGAGTGAGCGTAGACGATGAGTGATCGGGGTCGGCGCGCATCCACTGATGTTGAACAACCCAGGCTGAGCGGCGAGGAACTGGTCCTCGAGGGAGAACGGATCGTCATGCGGACAGATGCCCACGAGAGTGTTTTCGAGCAGCCACTCAGTCAGGATAGTTTCGTCACTGAAGCAAAAGTACCGTTCACCAGCGATGGGGTGAACGTGAAGCCCAAGGCTATCTTGAAGAAGGAGGCCTGCGCTTTGACGAAGCGACGAAGCGCGCGTCTCAAGACCAAGGTGGTTCTTGAGGCGAGCGCGCAGGTTATCCCCGGTGGCACCGACGTAAAGCAGAGGCCACATAGCGAAGACGGGCACCTCCGACGCATGCGACAGAAGTGCAGCGTTCACTTCGTTTTCATGATCCAGCAAGACCATGATGTAGCAGCCTGGTCCTTCGACTACCTCGGCCCAGGACGACGCCAACGATCTCGCAGGATACATTTGAAATTCTGCCAGCATCACACGTGGTCCTCCTCAAGCCCAACACAATCGGCGCCTCGCCCTGCCACAGAAGAATATGATACGAAAAGTCTCATTGCAAGTGTTGGGCGCTGATGCGCGCGATTGAGGGCGATCAGCTTACTGGGCGTCTTATCAAGGCTGCCCGTGCCTTGGTCGGCATGTCGGCATCTGACTTGGCTTCAGCTTCCGGGCTGAACGTGATCACGATCAAGCGCGCCGAGGCGGCAGCGGGTGTGCTTGCGTTAAGACCCGCCACTTCAGACGCTATCATCCAAGCACTGTCCGCGAAGGGGGTGAGGTTTATTGCCAATGGACCTGACGGCTCTGAGACGGGCGTGGTGGTGACAACCAAACTCCCGGCAGGC
Organism: Brevundimonas sp. KM4; assembly: GCF_000964075.1. Classification (NCBI taxonomy): domain Bacteria; kingdom Pseudomonadati; phylum Pseudomonadota; class Alphaproteobacteria; order Caulobacterales; family Caulobacteraceae; genus Brevundimonas; species Brevundimonas sp. KM4. Next base: position 7,439 of record NZ_JZRG01000013.1, read on the forward strand.
GAGGCCTGAGCGCTAACGCTGTTGCAGCTATCGATGGCGTTCCACCAATGCGGTAACTTCGATGCAGTTAAAATCGCCTAGGGAAGAGATGTCGGTCCGAAAGGCGGCCTGGACACGTCGTAGTCAACATTGAGGGCGCCGACGAAGTGGGCCTTGCCGCAGGCGATTTTGCGTCGTTCGGCCGGCCGCAGGTCGTCCAGCGACTCGCCGCCCTTGGTCTCCCGGACGAGGTACAGCGTTTCGCCGTCGGATTCGGGATCGTCCATGACGACCGCCCAATCGGGGTTGTACTTCCCGACCGGGGTGTCGACCTCGAACCATCTCGGCAGCTTGATATACAGCTTCACGTCCAGTCGGTTCTCGAGCATAGCGGCAAACGGCCGCTCAACGGTCTCTGAGTCGATAGGCACACCGTCATAGAGGTGAGTGCCGCCGCCCTTTGAGGATGCTTCGCTGCTGACGACGCGGTCGGCGTAGGAAGAGATCACATCGGCGAACTGGCTCATGTCGTACCAATCGCCGTCCTTCTCGTAGCGGATGCCGGCGACTAACTGGTCGGCCAGCTTCTCCTTGATGATGTTGACGGCAACGACCGCGAAGGCATGGGGGTTGCTGAGAGCCGCCTGCTTGTTCGTCGTGCGACGATGGATGTCCAGGAGCGTGCGGCGCGATAGGCGCATGGGGGGCGACGTTGCCTCCATGAGCGATTCCATGACTTCGACCAAGTTAGGCAACGGGTATCGCCCGGCAAGGTCGACAGCCGTCTTTGCCCCGCTCTGTTGGATCGCCTCGAACAGTTCCTCCGTCGGTGAGACGTGCATCTCCCCCTTGGTCAAAACGATGCGCGGACTGCGGATCGTCGCCGCATCGAGATCGGTCAGGACGGCCGAGACCAAGGCCTCGGTGTCTATGGTGACAGAGTATCGCGTACGGTGCTTGATCCGATCCCACAGCGCTTGGAACTCAGGCTTCAGCATATGCGCTTTGCGCAGCTTGAGGTCGATCTGGCGACGCTTATCGGCCGGCGGTGGTGGCGTTCCTGCTTTGCCGTAGGCGTCCTCGATCTCACTCTGGAGACCGGCAACGAACCTCTCGTAGCTCTCGCTCGCGACGACGGTCAGAACGTTTGCTCTGTCGTCATTCAGCCGCTCACCAGCTTGGGTGACAGGCAGGCGAACGCCACGCCCAACCTGCTGACGGCGCTCGGCCTCCGATCCAACTTCCCGGAGCGTACAAATCTGAAAGACGTTCGGATTGTCCCAGCCCTCGCGCAGGGCAGAGTGCGAGAAGATGAAGGCGACAGGCTCTTCAAGGGACAGCAGCTTCTCCTTCTCTCGCATGATGAGATTGAAGGCGGCCTCGTCCTCCTTGGTCTTGCCGGTGGTGGTGTCCACAGCCTCGATTGAGCCCCCCTTGCGGGTCTTGCTGGCGAAGTATGATGCCTGCACCTGATGAGCGCTCTTCTCCGCCCACTCGGGATAGCCGCCCTTCAGATCGTCGAACGCCTTAACGAACATCTTACGGAGCACGCCGTCGTCGGGTGCATAGTTGTCGACCTTATCGACGAAGAACAGGGACAGGACCTTCAGGTCGAGGTCGCGTAGCCTGCGCTGCTTCCGGAAATGTTCTTCGACGGTGTAGCGGATTTGCGCTTCCAAGATTGCCTCGCGCTCGGTCCCGACGGCCGTGCCTAGTCGCACCTCGACGCCGTTCTCGAACCGCACGAAGCCGGCACCGAGGTTGATCTCGTCGACGACGAAGCCTTCGTAGTCGGCACGACCGGATTTGACCACGAGGTCGTCGCCAGGTCGGACGATGATCGCGGTCTCCCGCACGGTCCCGTTTGCCAGCCTCTTTTGGACGGACAGAGTCGCCGACAAGTTTTTCTTTTTGGCCACGATCTCGTCGACCCTGACAAAGGGCAGGTTGGCGTTGTCGGCTTCGACCACCGACGCCACCTCGATGCGCTTCACCAGCCCCTGCCGGTAAGCGTCGTAGGGGGTCAGCCGATGGAGGAGCGTGTAGCTGTTCTTGTGGGTGGCGCTGTATCGAAGGGCGAACAGCGGGTTCAAAGACGCCAGGGCCGCTTTGCGTATGTCGGTTTCCAAGTTCTGTGGTTCGTCCAAGATCAGAACGGGCCGAGTGGCTTGAAGCTGATAGATCGGCGGGTCTTGGCCGTCCTTGGACTGTCGGATGACGTTGCCGGCGCTGGTGAAGGAGTCGATGGTCATGACCATGAACTCCAGTCCATCGGACAGACAGAAATTGCGCAGCCTAGCTAGGCTGTTCGAGTCATAGACGTTGAACCGGTAGGGGCCGTAACGGGACTCGAGGTGCGCCTTTGTCATCGCCAGGGTCTTCATCACGCCCTCGCGCACGGCGATGGAGGGGACGACGATGATGAACTTCCGCAAGCCGTAGCGCGTGAACATCTCCAAAGCGGTACGCAGGTAGACGTAAGTCTTCCCCGTCCCCGTCTCCATCTCTATCGAGAAGTTCGGAAACGCGATGGTCTGAGGCCCGATCAGGGTGTCGGTTTCGGCCGCAACGTACTCCAGCGCGTCGCTGACAGGCAGGCCGGCTTCGCCCTGGATCGCCCTGACATTCGCGAGCATCTCATTGGCGTCGAGATCGAGGCGGTTTGCGACGACCTGGAAATGCGCGCCGGTCGGAATGGTCAACCGGCTGAGGACAAAGGGTTGCCCTTCCAATGCGCCTACCGTGGCGTCGATGGCGGCAAGCTGATGGTCCTGGGAGGCGTCGAAGCGCAGTTCCACGTCAGATAACCTTCAACCGACATTGGAGGGCCAGGTTGGCGGCAAGGGTATCGTCCAGCGCCGTATCTCGGCAGACGAAGAGATCGTCTCTGCTCAGCCCCAGAGAGCGCACCTGCTCGAAGGTCAGCGCATCGTCCAGGCCGATCATGAACGACCAACCACGTTCCGGGTCGGTCACGCGATGGAAGGTCCCGCCGCCGGGAACGGCTACGGGCTCGACGCGGCTGGTCAAGCTATAGCCTTCGCGGAGGGCAACTTCCCAGATGACGTCCTCCACCTTCCAGCCAGGCGTCAGGGTGTCCATAAAGGCGTCGAGTTGGGCCTGGTATGCTTCGACCGTGCGCTCCTGCACCCCCTTCCAGCGTTGTGTGTTCGAGGCTGCGATCTTGAAGCAACGGACGTTGGCGCCGGTGTTTTTGTGCTCGGCCTCTGCGAGCACGCGGCGGATGCGTTCCCGCGATACGTCGGCCAGAGTTTTCAGGCCCAATGCCAGGGCGTTGTTGCCGGATTCGCTGCCTGCTTCGATCGGTTCAGCCATCTGAACGGCGATGCCACGACGGGGCGTTCTCTCACCGATATTCGCGCGTAGCACGCCGTGCAAAGTCGTGTTCGAACCCGCAAAAAAGTCGAGCACAATGTCGCCCGGCTCCGAAAGGTAACGAACTAGGCGTTCCAGATCAGCGTAACTTTTCGGATTATCGAAGACCTTCTTGTTGTCGAAGATGGCGTTGAACTGCTGCGTGGCCGTTTGTGCGTAGCTGAAGGTCACGCTGTGCATGACCTGGGTGTCGGCCTCGAACAGGTTTGAGCGGATCGCAGGTACGGTTTTTTCGTCAGGGCCGAACACTATGCGGCCAGCCGCACACATTTCGATGAAACGTTTTCGTGTCGGATACAGCCAGCCTCGGACAGACTGTTTCACCGGTTTCCGCGTGACTGGATGGGATATGCGGTACCGGGGTCCGCCGCCGCCTGGCCAACTGACGTCACCGTCATCCCGATAGGGGCCTTTCTCGTCGACTTTATTGAACCGGGCGAGCGGCAGTCGGGGGTCTTCGTCTTCGAAAGTGTTGTAGTAGGAGATCAGGTCGGCGCGAATTTTCGTCCAGTCCGATCCATGTATGTCTCTCAGTCGGTCAAATTCGGCCCGGACCTCCTCCACACCTTCTTTGGGTGCCCGCAGCTTCACCCCTGACTCCTTCAGCCACGCCTTGTTGCGTGCGTAGACCACCATGTACTCGTGCCCGACCGAGAACAGTTTGGCGTCGTTCTTCCGATTGCGATCATAGACTAGGACCGCGACGCGGTTCTCCTCGCCGAAGACCTCGTCCATCAACCGAACCAAATTGGCCTGCTCGGCATCGTCGATGCTCACGACGATGAACCCGTCCTCTCGCAGCAACTGCCGCGCATGGCTTAGGCGCGGGTACATCATGGAAAGCCAGTTGGAATGGAAGCGTCCGCTGCGCTCGGGCAGGCTGGTCAGGAGGTCGCCGGCTGCGTCCTTCTGGCCGGTGATGCGCAGGTATCGATCCAGCGGGTCGGCGAAGTCGTCTGGGTAGATGAAATCCTTGCCCGTGTTGTAAGGCGGGTCGATGTAGATCAGCTTCACACGACCCTGATAGGATCGATGCAGGACCTTCAGCACTTCGAGGTTCTCGCCTTCGATGAAGACGTGCTCGGCCTTGTCAAAGTCGGTGCTCTCGGCCCGATCAGGCGCCAGTGTGGCGCGCGTCGGTGCCTGCAACATCGCAATTGCCTCGCGCTTGCCGGGCCATGTCAGTCCATACCTTTCGGCAGCAGTGTCGGTCGCTTCGCCGGCGAGGCTCGCCAAGTTGACCACGTCGAGTTTTCCATCGACGAACGCCTCGGGAACGGCTTTGCGCAACCGATCGAGCATGGCTTCGCGAAGATCGGGGGTGGCGTCGGCTACATGGTCGATGTCGATAGTCATATGAACCTTAGTAGCTGCACGATCGGCTGATCGCCATGCCATCCGAGGAGGCGTTTAAAGATTATGGCCAAGGCGGTGCCCCACTACGCCGAGGCGAGCACATTCTATAATCCAACAACCTTGACTGGATGCAGCTAACCACCACTATGGTGCGTGGGGAGACCACTGATGACCGATGTGCAGCCGGATCGCGCCAACGCGAACCCGTCGAAGAGTTTCTTCATAGCGATGCTCACGCGCGATATCGACTTGGTCGATTGTATCCTCGACCTACTGGACAACTCGGTTGATGGTATTGGGCAGGTAGCGCGGCGCGAAGGCAGAAATCACATCCAGGCGCGGGCGGCGTTGGAAGCGAGCGGATGGCGTGTCCTGACTATCTGGCAGTGTGAGACGGCCTCGGTGTCAGAACTCGTTGATCGCCTGCGAGGCTTCCTTGGTCCACCGCGTTCGATAGCTGCGAACAGCAGTCTCTGAGCGGGGCTTAGTTCCGGGCTACCGTGCAATCGCCGTTCGTCATTGATCCGAGCAAATCCCTCGTAGAATCAGATGCCAGCCAGTGGCGGCTTTGCCAAAAACTTGCCAGGGAAGCCTTGGTAATTTCCGCAGAGCCGTGCGGGAACTGGAGTAACCCTCTGTACTCCAATGAGAAAATCCCGGAACGAGTCGGAATGACCGGCACAGACAGGCAACGACATGTCGTTTACCAGCAAGCTTCTGTTTTCATTCAGGAAAGTGGCGCACCCGGAGCGATTCGAACGCCCGACCCTCAGATTCGTAGTCTGATGCTCTATCCAGCTGAGCTACGGGTGCGGCTGCCTTGCGGCGAGGGCGGGTCTTTAGCCGGTGGATCGGGCGGACGCAAGCGGGGGAATGCAGTTTCTGCGTCTGAAGCGGTTGGCGTGGCGGCTGCGACGGCTTAGGCCTGTCTGACGCTCCCCTGCTTTCGGATCTTCCATGCGTTCTTTCCGTCGCCAGATCGTCGCTGTGCTGGTTCCCGTCCTCATGGCGGGATGCCAGACCGCGACAGCCAGTCAAGGCGCGCCCTCGCTGACGACAGCATCGCCGCAGGCCGTGTCGGCCCCGTCGCCGGCCGCATCGCCCGCTCGGGGGCCGTTCGTGGCGGCGGCGAATCCGCTGGCCGTCGAGGCGGGGATGACCGTGTTGCGGCGTGGCGGATCGGCCGTGGACGCCGCGGTGGCGATCCAGGCGGTGCTGGGTCTGGTGGAGCCGCAGTCGTCGGGCCTTGGGGGCGGGGCCTTCCTGATGAGCTATGACGCCGAGACCGGGACCGTCACGGCCTATGACGGGCGCGAGACGGCGCCGGCGTCGGCGACGCCCGAACTGTTTTATGAGGACGGCAAGCCCCTGCCCTTCATCGACGCGGTGCTGTCGGGCCGCTCGACCGGGGCGCCGGGGGCGGTGGCCATGCTGGCGATGGCGCAGAAGGATCACGGCAAGCTGGCCTGGCGCGATCTGTTCGGGGACGCCGAACGGCTGGCGCGCGACGGGTTCACGGTCAGCCCGCGTCTGGCCGGCATGATCAATGGACGCAGTCCGCAGGCGCGGACGCGGTGGGCCAGCGCCTATTTCACCAAGCCGGACGGCACGCGGTATCAGGCGGGCGATAGGTTGAAGAACCCCGCCTACGCCGACACGGTCGCGCGACTGGCGCAGCAGGGGCCGGGCGTCTTTTATGGCGGGACGATCGGGGCTGACATCGCAGCGGCGGTTCGCGAAGGGCCGCGTCCCGGCGGCCTGACCGAGGCGGACATCGCCCGCTATCGCCCTTTGCGCCGCGACGCGCTTTGCCGGCCGTATCAGGCCTATGTGATCTGCGTGCCGCCGCCGCCATCCAGCGGGGTGGCGTTGCTGCAGTTCCTGGCCATGGCCGAGGAAACGCCGGATCTGGACAAGGGGGCCAAGAGCCCTGAGGCCTGGGTCGCGTTCGGGCGGTTGCAGCGGCTGATGTACGCCGACCGGGACCGCTACATCGGCGACAACGATTTCGTCGGCGTGCCGATCGCGGGCCTGCTGGATCCCGACTATGTCGCGTCGCGCGCGGCCCTGGCCCCGCAGGTGAACGGCCCGGTCGAGGCCGGCGCCCCGACGGGGTCGCCGCCGCGCGGGGCCGATCACACGGCCGAGCCGGGCGGCACCTCGCACATGGTCGTGGTGGACGCCTGGGGCAATGCGGTCAGCATGACCACGACGGTCGAGAGCATCTTCGGCAATGGGCGGATGGTCGACGGCTTCTTCCTGAACAACCAGCTGACCGATTTCTCCTTCACGCCGCTGGAGGACGGACATCCGGCCGCCAACGCGGTGGCGGCTGGCAAGCGGCCGCGTTCGTCGATGACGCCTGTGCTGATCCTGGATCGTCAGGGACGGCTGGTCGGCGCCATCGGCTCGCCGGGCGGGTCCAGCATCCTGGCCTATGTCGCCAAGGCCCTGGTCGGGACGATGGACTGGGGCTTGTCGATGCAGGAGGCGATCGCCCTGCCTAATCTGGTGGTGCGGGGCGAGATGGTCGGGGCCGACACCGACATGATCGCGCCGGATATCCGCGACGCCCTGGCGGCGGCGGGCATGGCCTTAAAGCCCAACGCCACCGAGACCTCGGGCCTGCATGGCGCGATCTGGCGGAACGGTCGCTGGGACGGCGGGGCTGATCCGCGTCGCGAGGGCGTGGCGCTCTCGGAGGTTCGCTAAAGGCTCAGCGGCCGGGACGGATCGACAGCTGGAAGGCCAGCAGGCCTTCGCTGACGTCGGTGTCCAGGCCGTTCATGCCGCGCAGACCCTTGCCGGCGTCGATCTCGCGATAGACGACGCCAAACGACGTCTGCATGTCGCCCTTGCGATAGGCCACGCCGATCGAGGCGTCGCCCAGGAAGCTGCCCTTGTCCTGGGTATAGCCCGAACGAGCGTACTCGCCGTCGCGGGTGCGGGCGAAGTTGTAGCCGACGGCTCTGCCGGATCCGGCGGCATACAGATACCAGCGCGGCCGCTCGCCGAACCGCTCGCGGCCGTTGGGGGCCAGACGATCCAGACCCTCGCCGATCTTGAGCGTGACGCCGGCCTCGGCCGAACGGCCTTCGCTGCCGACGCCCAGGCCCGCGTGTGGCGTCAGGCTGACTTCCAGGCCCGAGGCGGTATGACCGCGCGCACCACGGAAACCGCGCACATAGCGCAGGTCATAGGCGTCAGAGTCCAGTTCGGCCCGATCGACGGGCGTGACCGGCAGGGGAGAACCGTCGGCGCGGCGCAGACGGCCGGCGGTCTCCAGCGTCACCCGGTCGGTGAAGTCGGTGCGATCAATCCAGACGTCGTTGCGCGTGGTGGCGGACAGGCCGGATCGGTCATCGGGACGGAAGGCGGTCGGGATTTCGATCTGGGCGCCGAACCGGGCGTCAGGTGCTACGCGGAAACTTGTCTGTTCAGTCAGGCGCGCCTCGACATCGGGCGAGGCGTCGAAGGCGTTGGGGGCCCAGGTCTGTGCGCAGGCGGCGCTCGCGCCGGCCATCGCCAACACGCCCCCCAAGCCGACAATACAGGCCTTTAATCGCATCCGGTCTCCCCACCGATCCGCTGGACACACACTGCAACCCTCAGGCGCGGGAGTCCAACGGCTTTTGGACATGGTTTCGTCGCTTTTGAACGAGGACGACCAGCCGGGGTTCCCAAACGAAAAAGGGCCCCGCTGTCGCGGAGCCCTTCGGGTCGTTCGATGCAGATGGCCTTATTGGCAGGCCAGGCACTCGTCGTAGTCGGTCTTGGGCAGGGAGAAGAGATCCGGCTGATTGGGATCGATCACTTCTTCGGCCTTGTCCTCGGCGCCCGCGAAGGCGGCGCGCTGCACAGACTTGGAGCGTAGATAGTACAGCGACTTCACGCCGCGTTCCCAGGCGGACCAGTGCAGCATGTGCAGGTCCCATTTGTTCACGTCGCCGGGGATGAACAGGTTCAGCGACTGGGCCTGGCAGATTTCCGGCGCGCGGTCGGCGGCCAGTTCGATCACCCAGCGCTGGTCCAGTTCGAAGGCGGTCTTGAACACCCCCTTCTCGTCCTCGTTCAGGGCGTCGAGGTGCTGGACCGAACCTTCGTTCTCCAGAATGGAGCTCCACACCGCCTCGGTGTTTATGCCCTTTTCGTCGAGCAGGCGCTCCAGATAGGGGTTCTTGACTGCGAAAGAGCCCGACAGGGTCTTGTGGGTGTAGATGTTGGCCGGGATCGGCTCGATGCCGGCCGACGTGCCGCCACAGATGATCGAGATCGAGGCGGTGGGGGCGATGGCCAGCTTGTGGCTGAACCGCTCCATCACGCCGCGCTCCTCGGCGTCCAGGCACGGGCCCTTCTCTTCGGCCAGCAGGCGGCTGGCCTTGTCGGCCTCGCGACGCAGATGCTTGAACAGGCGCATGTTCCACGACTTGGCCATGGCGCTTTCGAAGGCCACGCCCTGCCCCTGCAGGAAGGAGTGGAAGCCCATCAGGCCCAGACCCACCGAACGCTCGCGCTTGGCCGAATAGACGGCGGCGGCCATGGCGGGCGGGGCGCGGCGGATGAAGTCCTCCAGCACATTGTCCAGGAACCGCATCAGATCCTCGACGAAGCGCGGCTCCTCGCGCCACTCCAGGAAGGTCTCGGCGTTGACCGACGACAGGCAGCAGACGGCGGTCCGGTCCACGCCCAGGTGGTCGCGGCCGGTGTGCAGCATGATCTCGGCGCACAGGTTCGACTGCTTGACCTTCAGGCCCAGGTCGCGCTGGTGCGGCGCCATCTGGCGGTTCACCGTGTCCGAGAAGATCAGATAGGGCTCGCCGGTCTGCATGCGGATGTCGAGCAGCTTGGTCCACAGCGAACGGGCGTCTACGGTCTTCACGACCTCGCCGGTCTTGGGCGACTTCAGATCGAAGGTTCCGCCGACCTTGACCGCCTCCATGAACGCGTCGGTGACGTTGATGCCATGGTGCAGGTTCAGGGACTTGCGATTGAAGTCGCCCGACGGTTTGCGGATTTCCAGGAACTCTTCGATTTCCGGGTGGTGGATGTCCAGATAGACGGCGGCCGAACCGCGGCGCAGCGAACCCTGGCTGATCGCCAACGTCAGGCTGTCCATCACGCGGATGAAGGGGATGATGCCCGAGGTCTTGCCGGCGCCCTTCACCTTTTCGCCGATGGAGCGGACGCCGCCCCAATAGGTGCCGATGCCGCCGCCGTTGGAGGCCAGGGCCACGTTCTCGTTCCAGACGTTCTGGATGCCGTCCAGGCTGTCGCCCACCGCGTTCAGGAAGCAGGAGATGGGCAGGCCGCGATCCGCGCCGCCGTTCGACAGGACCGGGGTCGCCGGCATGAACCACAGGCGGCTCATATAGTCATACAGGCGCTGGGCGTGTTCGGCGTCGTCCGAGAAGGCGGTCGAGACACGCGCGAACATGTCCTGATAGCTTTCGCCCGGCAGCAGATAGCGATCTTCCAGCGTCTTCTTGCCGAAGTCGGTCAGCAGATCGTCGCGCGAGCGGTCGACCTGAACCGATTTGACCACGGTCAGGTGGGGGCGCTCCGGCGTCGGCGTCGCCGCAACGCCTTGGAATTCCGTCGTCTTCAATGCCTCGCCGCCAGCCATGGTCATCTGCGTCCTGAACAAAAAATCGTTTGAGCCGCCCGCGCCGCGACCACATCATCTTGTGGCCTCTGCGCTCCCCGAGCCCACATATAGGGCGCATATGCCTAATGACCCGTCAACGGGTTGACGCCGACCATTGTGGGCGAATCGGTCGGACAAGTCCCAGCCGTCTGGGGAAAAGCCCGCACGCAAGCCAGCACGTCCGTTTTACGCGCCAGAGACAGCGTGATCACGAACGCGTGATCGGAACGACTGCCCAGCTTGGCCGTTGGCTCGCCCATGACGCTTTCCGATTTCCGCGCCTTTTTGATACGCGTCCTGACGGTCGCCCGCACGGAGATCGCCGCGCTTCTGGCCTTGCTGGTCGTCGCCGGCGGCGTTCTGAGCTTCGCAGGCCTCGCCGATGAGATGACCGAGGGCGAGGGGCAGGCCTTCGATCTTCACGTCCTGGCGCTTATGCGGCCCTATGTCGACGATCCCGGCCGACCGTGGGGGCCGTGGTGGCTGAAGGAGGCGGCGGCGGACATCACCTCGCTGGGCGGCATCTCGGTGCTGGGTCTGTTCGCCCTGATCGTGATCGTCTTTCTGCTGAGCCAGCGGAAATGGCTGTCGTCCCTGCTGCTGGTCGTGGGTCTGGCCGGCGGCGTCGCGCTCTCGGAGGGCCTGAAGGCCGTGTTCGAACGCGCCCGCCCCCCTGCGGCCATGCAGGCGGTGGAGACGATCAACGCCAGCTTCCCGTCCGGCCACGCCCTGCTTTCCACCGTCTTCTATCTCAGCGTCGCCGTCATGCTGACCCGCGCCTTCCCGCGCGAGCGGTTCAAGGTCTTCGTCCTGGGCGTCGGCATTCTGCTGGCTCTGCTGGTCGGGCTGACGCGCATCTATCTGGGCGCCCACTGGGCCACCGACGTCTTCGCCGGCTGGGCGGTCGGCGCGGCCTGGGCCATGGCCCTGTGGCTGGTCGCCTATGGGGTGGCGCGCTGGCAGAAGCGCCGCCGGGCGCCGTTGCAGGACGAGCCGTCGCCCATCGAGGTCGAGACGACGATCGCCGCGACCAAAGTCTAGGCCCGCCATCCGCCGCTCGGCAGGCTAGTCTGGAGACATGACGGAGACGCACGCCATGGACCACGCCGCCCTTTACGCCGAACGCCTGAAGACCCCCGACCAGGCCGCCGCCCTGATCGTTTCGGGCGCCAAGGTCGCCATGGGCCTCGGCGTGTCCCAGCCGCCCGCCCTGCTCAAGGCCTTGGCCGAACGGGCCGAGCGCGGCGAGGTCGAGGATGTGAACCTCTACTACCTGCTCTCGACCGCCATCGCAGGCGACACGGTGCTGCGCTATGAGCTGATGGATCGGATCCGCCCCTGGAGCCTGTTCCACAGCGCCATCGAACGCCGGCTGGAACAGCGCGCGCACGAGGAGGGCCGCCCCAACCCCGTGCAGTTCATCCCCACGGGCTTTCAGCAGTCGCCCCGCCTGCTGTGCGACGAGGTCAAGGTGGATGCCCTGATCTGCACCGTCTCGCCGATGGATGCGGACGGCTTCTTCTCGTTCGGGACCAACACCGACTACGCCAAGCCGGTGTCGCAGACGGCCCGGACGGTGATCGTCGAGGTCAATCCGCACATGCCGCGCGTGTTCGGCGACTGCACCGTCCATGTATCCCAGGTCGCCGGCATCGTCGAACATGCTGCGCCCCTGCTGGTCGTGCCGCGCGCCGAGCCTCAGCCGGCGGACCTGGCCATCGGCCGCATCATCGCCGGCCTGGTCGAGGACGGGGCGACGCTTCAGATGGGGATCGGCGCCCTGCCCAACGCCGTCTGCGACGCCCTGATGGACCACCGCGATCTGGGCGTTCACACCGAGATGCTGACGCCCGGCCTGGTCGAGCTGATGCAGGCCGGCGTGGCCAACCATGCCCGCAAGACCCTGCATCCGGGCGTGGGCGTCTTCGCCTTCTCGATGGGCGACCTCAACACCTATGAATTCCTCGACGGCAATCGCGGCATGGAGGCCCATCCGGTCTCCTATGTGAACGACCCGGCCGTGATCGCACGCAATGCGAAGATGATCTCGGTCAACGCCACGCTTCAAGTCGACCTGACCGGCGCCTGCTGCTCGGAGTTTTTGAACGGGCGCCAGTTCACGGCCGCCGGGGGCCAGCTGGACTTCGTGCGCGGCACCTATGGATCGCAGGGCGGCAAGTCGATCATCGCTTGTCATTCCACGGCGGCGAAGGGAACGGCCTCACGCATCGTCGCGCGGCTTGACGGGCCGGTCACCACCCCCCGCAACGACACCAACATCGTCGCCACCGAACACGGCTGGACCAATCTGAAGGGCAAGTCGTCCAGCGAGCGCGCCCGCGCCCTGATCGCCCTGGCCGCGCCCGAGTTTCGCGACGGCCTGACGGCGGCGGCGCGCGAGCAGGGTCTGATCTGACGCCCCACTTGATCTTGGGCCGTCCGTCGGGACTTCTGGCGTCATGAAGACCGTCCGCCTGCTGGCCCTGCTGTCCCTGCTCGTCGCCGCGCCTGTCAGCGCCAGGGCGGCGCAAGGCGCCTATGCGACCGACGGCGACTGCGGCGGGCGGCCCATGACCACCGTGCGGATGGCGCCCGGCTATTGCCTGGGGCTGGTCTGGCAGGGAACGGGGGCCGAGGGACCGCGAATGCCGCGCGGCCTGCTGGCGCTACACGACGGCGACTGGTTGGTGACGGATCTGGGCAGTTGGGATCAGGGACGCGGCGCGATCTGGCGGCTGTCGTTCGGCGTCGACGGTGCGCCGCGCTGGCGCCAGCTGGCGCAAGGCCTGAGCATGCCGCACACGGCGGCGCGCGGGCCGGACGGGCGCATCTATGTGTCCGAGATGAACCGCATCCTGACACTTGACCCCGACGCGGCCGATCCGGCGGCGACGGTGCGCACCGTGATCGGCGACCTGCCTGACAATCGTCTGCACGCCAATCGCCACCCCCTGTCCAGCTTCGTCTTCGATGAGAACGGCGACCTGCTGGTCAATGTCGGCGCCCCCAGCGACCGCTGCGTGGATGCGCGAGGCCGGGCGCGCGCCAATGCTTCCGGCGCCTGCATCGACAGCGCGGCGACGGCCCAGGTGCGGCGTCACGCCTATCTGGGCAACGGCCGCTGGGCCGACGACAGCACCGTTTTCGCCTCGGGCCTGCGCAACTCCATCGCCCTGGTCCGGCACCCGTCGGGCACGATCCTGCAAGGCGAGAACTCCGTCGATCTGACCACGCCCGACCATCCCTATGACGAGATCAATGTCCTGCGTCAGGGCGGCCATTACGGCTGGCCCTATTGCGTCGATCTGGCGACGCCCCTGCCGGGCTGGAGCGCGGGCCAGGCGCGATGCAGCCAGCGCGACCGCCCGGTCGCCCTGCTGCCGCCGCACGCCGCGCCGCTGGACCTGATCTATTACGACGGGGCGATGTTTCCCGAACTGCGCGGCCGGCTGCTGATGAGCTGGCACGGATATCGTCGCGCGGGCGGCCGGATCGTGGCGGCCGAGACGGATGGCGAGGGCCGCCCGCTGACCGATATCGGCGGCCGCTACGCCATCTATCCCCGGGGCGCCCTGCCCTATCCCGCCGGCGCGCCCAGCGTGCGAGGCAAGGTTCTGACGCCGGGCTGGGACACGGTCGCAGGCCTTCAGCCGCGCGGCGCGCCGGTCGTGCTGGCCGTCGCCGCCGACGGATCGATCTGGGTCACGGACGACCGAAACCGGGCGATCCTCAGGATCGCCCGGTCGGATAAGACGCCCTAGCTCTTGCGTGCGTCGCGCTTGGCCAGGACGCGCAGGCGAAGGGCGTTCAGCTTGATGAAGCCGGCCGCGTCCTTGTGGTCATAGGCCTGGACGCCTTCTTCGAAGGTCACCAGGTCCTGATCGTACAGGCTGTTGGGGCTTTCGCGGCCGATCACCGAGACATTGCCCTTGTACAGCTTGACCTTGACCGTGCCGGAGACGTTTTCCTGGCTCTTGTCGATGGCGGCCTGCAGCATCTCGCGCTCGGGCGAGAACCAGAAGCCGTTGTAGATCAGCTCGGCGTATTTCGGCATCAGCTGGTCCTTCAGGTGCATGGAGCCGCCGTCCAGGGTGATGCTTTCGATGCCGCGGTGGGCCGCGATCAGAATGGTCCCGCCGGGGGTCTCATAAACGCCGCGCGACTTCATGCCGACGAAGCGGTTCTCGACCAGGTCCAGACGGCCGATGCCGTTGTCGTGGCCATACTGGTTCAGGGCGGTCAGGATCGTGGCGGGCGACATGGCCTCGCCGTTGATCGAGACGGCGTCGCCCTTTTCGAAGCCGATCTCGATGACGGTGGCCTTATCCGGCGCGTCTTCGGGGCTGATCGTGCGCTGGTGGACGAACTCGGGCGCCTCGACCGCCGGGTCTTCCAGCACCTTGCCCTCGGACGAGGAGTGCAGAAGGTTGGCGTCGACGCTGAAGGGCGCCTCGCCGCGCTTGTCCTTGGCGATCGGGATCTGGTTCTTCTCGGCGAAGTCCAGCAGGGCCTCGCGGCTGCGGAATTCCCACTCGCGCCACGGGGCGATGACGCGGATGTCGGGCTCCAGCGCGTAATAGCCCAGCTCGAACCGGACCTGATCGTTACCCTTTCCGGTTGCGCCGTGACAGACGGCGTCGGCGCCGACCTGACGCGCGATCTCGATCTGGCGCTTGGAGATCAGCGGCCGGGCGATGGAGGTGCCCAGCAGATAGTCGCCCTCATACTGAGCGTTTGCGCGGAACATGGGGAAGACGAAGTCGCGCACGAACTCTTCGCGCAGGTCGTCGATGAAGATGTTCTCGGGCTTGATGCCCAGCTTCAGCGCCTTCTCGCGCGCCGGACCCAACTCTTCGCCCTGGCCCAGATCGGCGGTGAAGGTCACGACCTCGGCGTTATATTCGGTCTGCAGCCACTTCAGGATGATCGAGGTGTCCAGCCCGCCCGAATAGGCGAGGACGACTTTCTTGACGGGCTTGTCGGCGGGGGCGGACATGGCGGCTCTTTCAGCAAGGGGCGGTCAGTCGGGGAGTTGACGCGCGCATAAGACCGGGGGTGCGGCGATGCAACCTTTTCCGGGTCGCGCGGGGGAGAACATGAACCTTTCGTCATGTTCCATTTGGTCGCGTTGCCAGGCGGCAGACCGGCGTTATGGTCCCCCCCAACTGCAATCCCGAGGATATCGCATGCGCCGCACTGGCTCTCTCGTCGCCGCCGCCGCCCTTCTGGCGGTTTCAACGCCTGTCTGGGCCTCCGTGGCCGCTGCACCCGCCGCCCAGGCCGCTGGTCAGGCCGCTGGTCAGGCCGCCGCGCCCGCCGTCCAGGCCGCGCCGGTGTCGGAGCTGATCAACGAAGTCGACATCCCCTATACCAAGTTCACCCTCGACAACGGTCTGACCGTCCTGGTCCACGAGGACCACAAGGCGCCCGTCGTCGCCGTCTCCGTCTGGTACAATGTCGGCTCCAAGGACGAGCCGGCCGGCAAGACCGGCTTCGCCCACCTGTTCGAACACCTGATGTTCGGCGGCTCGGAAAATGCGCCCGGCAGCTATTTCACGCCGATGCGCAACATGGGCGCGACCGACATGAACGGGACCACCTATTTCGACCGCACCAACTATTTCGAGACGGTTCCGACCCCGGCGCTGGAACAGGCCCTGTTCATGGAAAGCGACCGCATGGGCTACATGCTGGGCGCGATCAGCCAGGAGACGCTCGATCTGCAACGCGGCGTCGTCCAGAACGAAAAGCGTCAGGGCGACAACCAGCCCTATGGCCTGAACCAGTACAAGCAGCTGGAGGCCCTGTTCCCCGAAGGCCACCCCTATCGCCACTCGACCATCGGTTCGATGGCCGACCTGGACGCCGCCTCGATGCAGACGGTGCGCGACTGGTTCACCTCCAACTATGGCCCCAACAACGCCGTTCTGGTGCTGGCCGGCGACATCACCCCCGCCAAGGCGCGTGAACTGACCGACAAATACTTCGGCCCGATCGCCAAGGGTCCGGTGAACAATCCCGCCCAGGCCCCGGTGCCGACCCTGTCCGCCCCGCTCAGCGAAACCACCCACGACCGCGTCTCGAACGCCCAGGTCGAGGTCAGCTGGGCCGTGCCCGGCATGCTGGACCCGGATTCCGTGCCGCTCAGCGTCGCTGCCTCCGTGCTGGGCGGACTGGCCTCCTCGCGCCTGGACAATGAGCTGGTGCGCGGCGAGCAGACCGCCGTTTCGGCCAGCGCCGGCAACAGCGCCTTCCACCGCGTCGGCATCTTCGAGATGAGCGCCACGATCAAGCCGGGCGAAGACCCCGCCGCCGTCGAGGCGCGCATGCGCGAGATCCTGAACGGCCTGATCGCGAACGGCCCGACGCAGGACGAGATCAACCGCGTCGTCACCCAATACGCCTCGCGCCGCATCCAGGGCCTGGAACAGGTCGGCGGCTTCGGCGGCAAGGCCACAGCGCTCGCCGAAGGCCAGCTCTATGCCGGCGATCCTGAGTTCTACAAGAAGCAACTGGCCGCCTACGCCGCCGTCACGCCGGCCCAGGTCAAGGCGGCGATGCAGAAGTGGCTGACCCGTCCGGCCTATACGCTGACCACCCTGCCCGGCCAGCGTGAAGCCTATCAGGAGGCGGCTGCCGCGCCGTCCGGCGCCAACCGCACCCCGGCACCGGAAATCGAGCGCAAGCCGCGCATGCCCAAGCCCGAGATCGGTCAGGTCGCCAACGTCGACTTCCCGGCCGTCGAGCGCACCCGCCTGTCGAACGGCATGGAGGTGATCTACGCCCAGCGCGACGCCACCCCGACGACGAAGATCGCGCTCGATTTCGACGCCGGTCTGGCCGCCGACGACCGGTCCAAACTGGGTCTGCAGACCCTGATGCTGGACCTGATGGACGAGGGCACCCGCACCCTGAACGCCACGCAGCTGGCCGAGGCGCAGGAAGCCCTGGGCGCCAGCGTCACCACTGGGGCGACGATGGATAGTTCGGTCGTCCAACTGTCGGCGGTGACGCCGAACCTGAAGCCTTCGGTGGATCTGATGGCCGAGGTGGTGCGCAATCCCGCCTTCGCTCCGGCTGAGCTGGAGCGCCTGCGCGCCACCCGCCTGTCGCGCATCGCCGCCGAGCGCACCCAGCCGGCCGCCCTGGCCAGCCGCGCCCTGCCGGAACTGATGTACGGGCCGAACAGCCCCTATGGCCGTCCGTTCAGCGGCAATGGCGACGAGGCCAGCGTCAAGGCGATCACCGACGCCGACATCCGCGCCGACTACGCCAAGTGGATCCGTCCGGACAACGCCAAGCTGTTCATCGTCTCCGACCGGCCCCTGGCCGAGCTGACGCCGATCCTGGACAGCGCCTTCGGTCAATGGGTCCCGCCCGCTTCGGCCAAGGCCGTCAAGGACTTCTCGGCCCCGATCCCGGCCGCGACGCCCAAGATCGTGCTGATCGACCGGCCGCAATCGCCCCAGTCCTACATCATGGGCGGCGAGGTTCTGGGCCTGTCGGGCACCGACGACCTGTTGGTGCTGAACGCGGCGAACAATGTGCTCGGCAACGACTTCCTGTCGCGCATCAACTCGGACCTGCGTGAGACCAAGAGCTGGTCCTACGGCGTCAACGCCTCGGTCAATCCGTTCGCCGGACGCGTGCCCTATCTGATCACCGCCCCGGTCCAGGCCGACAAGACCGGCCCGGCCATCGAAGCCCTGAACCAGCAGTTCAACGACTTCCTTTCGGGCGGCAAGGGCGTGACGCCCGAGGAGCTGCAACGCACGATCAACGGCAACACCCGCCGTCTGGCCGGCAGCTACGAGACCTCGGCCGCCGTCCTAGGCGCCATGCGCTCCAACGCCCTGCTGGGCCGTCCGGACGACTATCCGGAAACCATCGCGGCGCGCACCAACGCCCTGACGGCCGCCCAGCTGGACGCCGCCGCCAAGGCCGCCATCGACCCGTCCCGGTTCGTCTGGGTCGTGGTCGGCGACGCCTCGGTGGTCAAGCCGCAACTGGACGCCCTGGGCATCCCCGTCGAGGTCCGCGCGGCGGCCCCCGCCGCCCAATAGGGCGACGCTCCGTCAAAATGACGAAGGCCCGGAGAGCGATCTCCGGGCCTTTTCTTTTTGCCGTCATGCTCGGGCCCTGGCCCGACGATGAGGGCCACTAGTCCAGCGTCGCGCCCGTCGTGCGCATGATCTCGGCGCGCAGTTCCGGCAGGCCCAGACCCTTTTCAGACGAGGTCAGGGCCACCACCGGGAAGGCGGCGGGGCGTTTGGAGACGGCCTTCAGGGTCGCGGCCTGCACGGCCTCGCCCTCGCCCTTCTTCAGCTTGTCGGCCTTGGTCAGGACGATCTGATAGCTGACGGCGGCCAGGTCCAGCGCATCCAGCGCCTCCGTATCCACCGATTTCAGCCCGTGGCGGCTGTCGATCAGCAGATAGACCCGCTTCAGCGTCACCCGCCCGCGCAGATAGTCGCGGCCCAGATCCTGGAACTTCTTGACCGTGGTCTTGGACGCCTTGGCCCAGCCATAGCCGGGCAGGTCGACCAGACGCATCCGGCCGTCCAGGTCGAAGAAGTTGACCTCGCGCGTGCGGCCCGGCTCGTTCGACGCGCGGGCCAGCTTGTGCATCCCCACCAGCCCATTGATCAGGCTGGACTTGCCCACGTTCGAGCGGCCGGCGAAGGCGATCTCGGGCAGGTCGGGGTCGGGCAGCTGCTCGATCTTGGCCGCGCCCATGACGAAGGTCGCAGGCCGCGCAAACAGGACGCGCGCCGCCTCGATGTCCTCGGGCGTGAACTCGGTCTCGTCGATCACGCCGGCGACTTCTTGAACCGGGCGAAGAACGCATCGATCGGGTTCTCGGCCTTGTAGCGGTGCATGATCACATACTGCTGCAGGATGGTCAGGATGTTGGACCAAGCCCAGTAGATCAGCAGGCCCGCCGCGAACGGCGCCATGATGAAGGTGAACAGCAGCGGCATGAACTGGAAGATCTGGCGCTGGACCGGATCGGCCGCCGGCGGGTTCATCGCCGTCTGCAGCCACATGGTCAGGCCATAGGCGATCGCCAGCAGACCCAGGTGCAGCGGGCCGGCCAACAGGCCGCCGATCAGCGGCGCCATCGCCGGATCCCACGGGATCAGGCCGAACAGATTCCAGATCGACGACGGGTCGCGCGCCGACAGGTCATGGATGAAGCCCAGGAACGGCTGGTGACGCATTTCGATGGTCACGGTCAGCACCTTGTACAGGGCGTAGAAGACCGGGATCTGCAGCAACAGCGGAAGGCATCCGGCGACCGGATTGATCTTCTCGCGCTGATACAGGGCCATCGTCTCCTGCTGCTGCTTCTGCGGGTCGTCTTTGAACTTCTTCTTGATCTCCTCCATCTTGGGCTGGAGGTTCCGCATTTTGGACATCGAGGCGTAGGCGTTGTTGGCCAGCGGGAACATCACCAGCTTGACGATGACGGTCAGGGCCAGGATGGCGACGCCGAAGCTGCCGACCAGGCCGTAGACGTTCTCCAGGATCCAGAAGATCGGACGCGTCAGGAACCAGAACATGCCCCAGTCGATCGCATAGACGAAGCGCGGCAGGTTCAGGCTCTGCTCATAGGATTTCAGCACCTCGGCGCGCTTGACCCCGGCGAACAGGCGCTGGGTCTCGGTCGCGGTCGCGCCGGGCTGGATGGTGCGGGTGGTGCCCAGGACATTGGCTTCCAGCTGCTGGGCGCCGTTCAGGTCGCGCACGCGGAATTCGGTTTCGACCGCCTCGTTCTGCTGGGGCAGCAGGGCCGCCAGCCAGTATTTGTCGGTGATGCCCAGCCAGCCGCCGGTCGAGGCGTTCTCGATCCGCGGCTCCTTCAGCCAGTCCTTGTATTTCTTCTGCTCGGTCCGGTAGTCGCCCGGCTTGCCGAAGGTGCCGATCGCGCCCTCGTGGACGATGTGCGACGAGCCGGCTGCGGGCGGCACGCCCTGGCGCTGGACGCTGCCGTAGGGGGCGATGGTGATCGCCTGCGTGCCCAGGTTCTGGACCGTGTCCTGGACCGAGAAGACGTATTTGTCATCGACCGAGATCACGCGGGTGAAGCGCAGGCCCTGGCCGTTGTCCCAGGTCAGGGTGATCGGCGTCGTCGGCGTCAGGGTCGAACCGTTGGTCAGGCGCCAGACGGTATTGGGTCCGGGCACGCCGCCGGCGACATTGGGGCCGGTCCAGCCGAACTGGGCGAAATAGGCGTTCTGCATGCCCTGCGGACGGAATAGCTCCACCGGCTGGGGCTTGTCCTGAACCTCGCGATAGTCGGTCAGGAACAGGTCGTCGATCCGGCCGCCCTGCAGCGACAGCGACCCCTTCAGCGTGCCGGACTGGATCGGCACACGCGCGGCGGTGCTCAGCGCCTGGCTGCGGTCGGTGACGAAGGTCGGGCCCTGCGGGCTCAGTGCGGTGCGCGCGGCGTTATCAGCGGTCTGCGACTGCTCGGCCTGGGCCTGCTGTTGCACGGCGCGGCGCTCGGCCTGCGGGCGCAGCACGGCGAAATAGTAGATCCCCATGATCAGGACCGAGCACACGATGAAGATGATCGTGTTGCGCGTGTTTTCGTTTTTCATGGATTCTGGCGGTCCTGGCCGGAGGGGGCGCGGGCGTGCGAAGGCCGATCGGCCTTGGGTGTCGCCAGCCTTGTAAGCGTCGATTTCACGTCGTCAAGCAGACGGTCCCACGCACGCTCGGTCGTGCCCATGCGGGCGATGAAGACATAGTCGCTTCCGGGCACGCCATGCTGGGCCAGGATGGCCCGTGCGGCCTCGCGCAGACGGCGTTTGGCGCGGTTGCGCTGGACCGCCCCGCCGATCTTCTTGGTGGCGGTGAAGCCCAGGCCGATGTGCGGCGAACCGTCGCCACGCTCCAGCCGCTGGATCACCACGGCGCCGCGCGCCTCGGAAACGCCTTTGGCGGCCGCCAGGAACTGGGGCCGCCGCAACAGACGCTTGATCTGTAAAAGGTCGCTCATGCGTCCAAAAAATCCGGACGCGTAAGCCGCTTACGCCGTCAGGCGCTTGCGGCCCTTGGCGCGACGGCGCGCAACAATCTTCTGGCCGTTCTTGGTGGCCATCCGGCTGCGGAAGCCGTGACGGCGCTTGCGCACGAGTCGCGACGGCTGATAGGTCCGCTTCACGGTCGGCTCCTGACGTTAAAAGGTTGGGCGACGGGGCAAGAGGCGTCCGCCGCAGGAAGCGCGGGCGTATAAGTCGCATGTCCGCGTGAGTCAACGCTCGGACGGCATTTCGGGACGATGAAACGGATGGCGAAACGAACGGCGAAGGAATGGGCCCTGCGGCTGGCGCCGTTGGCGGCCATCGCCGGGCTGGTGATCGCCTTCTTCGCCCTGGGCTGGAACCGCTATCTTTCGATGGATCTGATCCGCGAGCACGGGCTGAACCTTCAGGCCTATGCGCAACAGAACTGGTGGATCGCGCTGGTCGCCTTCATCGCCGTCTATGCCTTGGCGACCGCCTCGACCATTCCAGGACCCGTCTTCCTGACCCTGCTGGGCGGGATGATGTTCGGCCCTTATGTCGGGGCCCTGGCCCAGTCGACGGGGGCCACGATCGGTTCGGTCGTCATCTATTATGTCTATCGCACCTCGATCGGTTCCTGGCTGCGCGCCAAGTTCGAGGCCGACGCCAGCTTCATGGATCGGCTGGCCAAGGGTATCGACCGCAACGCCTTCACCACCCTTTTCACCCTGCGCGTGATCCCCAGCGTGCCCTTCGTCCTGGTCAACGCGACGGCAGGGATGATGGCGGTGCCGCTGAGACCCTACATCATCGCCACCTTCATCGGCCTGCTGCCGTCCACCTTCATCTACACCTGGATCGGGTCGCAGCTGGGCGACCTGCTGCGCGCCGGCGTTCGTCCTGACCTGCCGATGCTGCTGCAACAGTTCTTCTGGCCTTTGATGGGCGTGGTCTTCCTGTCCCTGCTGCTGCCCATCGGCATCAAGCTGTTCCAGATGATCCGCGCCCGACGGATCGGAGCGCCGGCGGCATGAGCGCCCTGTTCGACCGGATCGCGGCGCGGCTGAACCTGACGCCGGACCAGGCCAGTCTCTGGCGCGAGCGCCTGACACCGCGTGCGCCCGACGGCCTGTCGGCGCGGCTGCTGCTGCTGACCGTCGCCTTCACCCTGGCGGTGGAGGCCCTGATCCTGGGGCCGAACCTGGCGGCCTTCCATGAGCGCTGGCTCCGCGACCGGCTCCAGGCCGCCGAACTGGCCTCGGTCGGGGTCGAAGCCCTGCCCTATAGCGCGGTCGAGGACGACACAGCCGCCGAACTGATGCGGATCGGCGGGGTTCAGGCGGTGGCCCTGACGGAGCAAGGCGTGCGCCGCCTGCTGCTTCAGGCCCCCAACCTGCCCCGCGCGCCCGAACTGATCGACCTGAGGCGTCAGGACAGCTGGTCGCGCCTGACCGACCCGTGGCGCACCCTGTTCGGCCATCCGGACCGTTCGCTGCGGGTTCAGGCCAAGCCGCGCTATCGCTCGGGCGACTTCATCGAGATCGTCACGCCCGCCCAGCCGCTGAAGCTGGAACTGCGCGCCTTCCTGCTGAACAGCCTGCTGGTGTCCCTGCTGGTGTCGGTGACGGCGGGCGCGCTGCTGTATGGCGGTCTGGCCCTGCTGGTGCTGCGCCCGCTGCGTCGCGTCACCCGCTCGATGGAACGGTTCGCCGCCGATCCCGAGAGCGAGGCCGAGGCGCCGTCCGACCGTCACGACGAAATCGGCCGCGTAGAGCGCGAACTCAGCCGGATGCAGGAGGAGGTGCGCCATTCGCTGCGCTCTCGCGCCCGTCTGGTCGCGCTGGGCGAGGCGGTGGCCAAGATCAACCATGACCTGCGAAACATGCTGACCTCGGCCCAGATGGCGTCCGAACGGCTGGCGACCTCCGCCGACCCTCAGGTGGCCAAGGCCCTGCCCCGGCTGGAGCGCGCGCTCAGCCGCGCCGCCAGCCTGTCGCGCAATGTTCTGGAATACGGCAAGAGCGAGGAGCCCGCGCCGCAAAAGACCCGCGTCGTCCTGACCAAGGCCCTGACCCTGGCGGCCGAGGACGCCGGGCTGGACCCCGACGGCGTGCGCCTGGTCAAACAGCTGCCGCCCCGGTTCGCCGTCGAGGCCGACCCGGATCAGCTGTATCGCATCCTGGTCAATCTGATGCGCAACGCCCGCCAGGCCATCGAGGCCGATCCGACGCGTCCGCCCGAGCGGCGCGGCAAGGGCGCCATCACCGTCAGCGCCTTTGGTCAGGACGGCTTCTGCGTCGTGCGCATCGCCGACGACGGCCCCGGCATTCCGCCGCGTCTGGCCGAACGCCTGTTCGAACCCTTCGTCAGCTCAAAGAGCTCGGACGGCTCGGGCCTGGGCCTGACCATCTCGCGCGAACTGGCCGCCCTTCACGGCGGCGATCTGCGGCTGGTCGAGACCGACGGCAAGGGCGCCGTGTTCGAGCTGCGCCTGCCGGGCTGAACCGCCCTATTCCAGACCGTCGTCCGACACGACGAAGGGCCGGTTTTCCGCCTTGGCCTGGGCCGCCAACTCCTCCTGAACCAGATGCCAGCGCCGCAGCCGCTCATAGTCGATGGCGTGCTCGGGCGAGGCGTCCAGCCAATGGCGGAAGTCCTCGATCTGGAGCCGGGCGTCCGCAGCGGCCGTATCGGGCAGGGCCGGCACGTTCGGCAACTGGCGCGCGACATCCGCAGGAATAGGGAAGTCGCCGGACGCGGTGCTCAGGATCATCGGTCTTCTCGGATAGGCTGCGGTCGGGAGAGGACGACCATGACGCGAAGCCGAGCCTTTCGCCACCTTTTCATCGCTGCGGCGTTGTGAGCAGCATCACAATAGCCAAGCTGCGGGTAACGCCACGGCCTCGAGAGAGACAGTCATGATCGTTCGCACCGCCGCCGCCGCTATCCTGCTGGCCGCCACCCTGACCGCACCCGTCGCCGCCCAGACGACGACGGCGCCGGCGACCGCCGACCCCTATCGCGATCAGCGCGCCCTGCCCGACCCGGCCGATCCCGCCAGCCGCGACGCCCTGCTGAAGGCACGGGGCGAGGCCTATCATCGCGCAAGCGACGCCCAGCAGACCGAAGAGGAACTGCGCACCACGCGCGCCCTCAACGACGAGATCGCCGCCCAGAACGCCCTGGCCGACAAGACCGACGCCGACAACCGGTTGGACTACGACGCCGCCCTGGCCCGTCATCAGATCGAGGTCAGCCAAGCCGAGGAACAGGCGCGCGCCGCCGCCGAGACCGCCCGCTTGGCGCAGGAGAAATACGACCGCGACTACGCCGCCTGGCAGGAACAGGTGCGACTGTGCCGCACGGGCTTCCGCCCCGCCTGCACCGCCCGGCCGGCGTGGGTCGCACCGGCGCAGTGAACGCCTTCAGTCCGCCTTGGCCTTCGCTTCGGCGATCAGGGCGTCGTCGATTTCGCGGGCGCGCACAGCGGCCGGGCGTGTCGTGATCCGTTCGACATAGGCCTTAAACGCCGGCCGTTCGGGCAGGCTCTTGAACATCAGCCCCCAGGCGATCTGGCTGCCGACATAGACATCGGCGGCGCTGAACCGCTCGCCGAGGATCCACGGGCTGCGATCCAACGCGTGTTCCAGCCCGTCGATCACCTGATCGAACGAGCCGTAGCCGACCATGGCCGACTTTTCGGGCGGCGGCAGTTGACCCAGCGACTTTGCCGTCACCGCCGCCTCGACCGGTCCGGCGGCGAAGAACATCCAGCGGTAATATAGGCCGCGCAGCGGATCGTCCGTCGCCGGCGCCAAGGCGGCTTCAGGAAAGGCGTCGGCCAGATAGGCGCAGATGGCGGCGCATTCGGTCACGACGACTCCACGATGGACGATGGCCGGCACCTTGCCCATCGGATTGATCGCCAGATAGTCCGGCGACTTCATCGCCGGATAATCGACCACGACGGTGCGATAGGGCTGGCCTGCCTCCTCCAGCATCCAGCGGACGATGCGTCCGCGCGACATGGGGTTGGTGTAGAACACGATCTCTTCGCTCATGGCGTGCTCTACCCCTTTTTGGGCCTACCGCGCTTCGCGTTGCTTGAGGCCAGCCTTCTTGACCTATCGGGCTTCGCGCTGCTCCAGGCCGACTATTCTCCTGGCCTAACGCGTCGCTACTTTAGGCCCGGTCAGCCCGCGACCATACTCATGTCGCGGCGCGCCATCATGCGGTCGAACTCGCTCCAGACGCCGTCGGCGCCGTGCCAGTTCCCCTGCGTCGCCGCCTTGGAATATTCGGTGGCGCGGGCCTCGAAGAAATTGGCGTGTTCGACGCCGCTGAGTAGCGACTGCAGCCAGGGCAGCGGGTTTTCCGTCACCCCATAGACTTCCGGCAGCTTCAGCTGACGCAGGCGCCAGTCGGCGATAAAGCGGATGTACTGCTTGATGTCCTCGGGCGTCATGCCGTTCACCGAGCCCATTTCGAAGGCCAGGTCGATGAACTTGTCTTCCATGTTCACCACCGTCTTGCAGCAGTCGACGATGTCGTCCGCGACCGACTTGGTGACGGCGCCCGTCTCCTTGTTGAAGGCGTGGTACAGCTTGATGATGCCTTCGCAGTGCAGGCTCTCGTCGCGCACCGACCAGGACACGATCTGGCCCATGCCCTTCATCTTGTTCTGGCGTGGGAAGTTCATCAGCATGGCGAAGGACGCGAACAGCTGAACGCCTTCCGAGAAGCCGCCGAACATGGCCAGGGTCCGGCAGATGTCGGCGTCGGAATCGACCCCGAACTGGCCCATGTAGTCGTGCTTGTCCCGCATGGCCTCATATTCCATGAAGGCGCCGAACTCGCTCTCGGGCATGCCGATGGTCTCGAGCAGCAGGGCGTAAGCCGCGATATGGATCGTCTCCATATTGCCGAAGGCGGCCAGCATCATCTTCACCTCGGTCGGTTTGAAGACCCGACCGTAGCGTTCCATGTAGTTGTCCTGAACCTCGATGTCCGCCTGGGTGAAGAAGCGGAAGATCTGGGTCAGCAGGTTGCGTTCGCCGTCGTTCAGGGTCGAGGCCCAGTCCTTGACGTCCTCGCCCAGCGGCACCTCCTCGGGCATCCAGTGGACCTGCTGCTGCTTCTTCCACATGTCGAACGCCCACGGATAGCGGAACGGCTTGTAGGCGGCCGACGGGGTCAGAAGACCGGCGCGCTCGGGGAGGATGATCGGAGTGATGGCGTTCATCGAACTGGACCTGAGGGCGATTCCAAACAGGCGTTCACCATGCGATGCGACGATCCCGGCGCCAAGTCGAAACAGGTCTATTTTGCGATCACAATTTATCGCGACCGCTAGATGTTGTGTCCGTGCCGCACATTCCTGGGGACGCACCTGGGGATGAAGCCGCGCCCGACGGCTCAGGCGGCTTGGGCGTCCAGGCGAGTTGCGGCCGCGCTCAGCGTCTCGTCGATGGCGGCGTAGAGCTTGGCCTGGGTCACCGGCTTGGCCAGATGGCCGTCCATGCCGGCGGACAGGCACCGGGCGGCGTCTTCGGGCATGGCCTCGGCGGTGACGGCCAGGATCGGCGTCTGGCTGGCGGGATCGGCCAGGGCGCGGATCGCGCGGGTGGCGGCCAGACCATCCATCACCGGCATGCGCACATCCATCAGGATCAGGTCGAAAGCCTCGGCCGAGGCGGCGTTCACCGCCTCGCGCCCGTCACAGGCCTCGGCGGTGTCGCAGTCGGCGGCCTGCAGCATGATGCGCAGCAGATCCCGATTGGCCGGGTGGTCGTCGACGATCAGCACCCGCATACGGCGGCTGTCCAGCGGCGCGCCGCCGTCCGTCTCGACTGGGGCCGCAATGGGCGCCTCGATCTCCACGGTGAAGGTCGAACCCTGCCACTGGACGCTTTCGACGGCGATGGTTCCGTTAAGCCGCTCGGCGTGGCTCTTGGCCAGGGCCAGGCCGACGCCCGCCCCCTCGTGGGTGCGGCTGGTGGAGGCGTCCGCTTGTTCGAACAGGCGGAACACGCCCGCCAGGGTCGCGGCGTCCATGCCGCAGCTGGTGTCCGACACGGCGATCCGCAGCCGGGCTTCGAGCCGATCGACCATGACGGTCACGCCCCCGCGCGTCGTGAATTTCGAGGCGTTCAGCGTCAGGTGATGCAGTATCTGGCGCAGACGCCGCATGTCGGTCAGCACCCAGCCCTCAGCGTCCGGCGTGATGTGCAGGTCGAAGGTCAGGCCGCGGATTTCGGCCCACTCGCGCGCCGGCGCCACGGCGTCCTGGATCAGGGCGCGCAGATCGGCGGGCTTCAGCACGACCTCGTCGCCCCCGCGCGAAATCTCCAGCAAGTCCTCCACCAGACGCAGCATGGATTCTCCACACTGGCGCACCGCATTGACCTGGCGATGGCCCTCGGCATCCAGGCTGGTCGAGCGCGACAGCAGGTCGGCATAGCCGGTGACCCCGGTCAGGGGGGTGCGCATCTCATGGCTCATCAAGGCCAGGAAGCGCGACTTCGCTTCGTCGGCGCGCCTGGCCCGGGCCAGGGCGTCCAGTGCCGCCGCCGTCCGCGCCCTCAGACGCGCCGTCAGCCGTCGACGCTCGGTCGACAGGGTGGTGATGGGCAGAACCGACCCCACCACGCACAGCAGGAACAGATGAAACACATTCATCTGGCGCATCACTTCGGGCAGGGCCGCCAGAACCGGATCGGACGGCAGGCGGGTCAGCACGACCGGCCCATGCCCGCTCAGCGTGGCGGCGCCGCCTATGGCCGCGACCAGCACCACCGCGCAGGCGGTGGTCGGCGGGCACAGCCGGAAGGCCAGAAGGATCAGCGGCGGAAACACCGCGAACATCACTGGCGCCGATGTCTGGGTGAAGACCCACAGCGTGACGCCGCCGACCAGCACCAGCAGGGCGGCCGCCTCGGTCATCGTGGCCTGGGCGTCGTCCCTGAAACGGTGATTGCGCGCCAGCAGCAGCAGGGACGGCGTGACGATCATCATCGCCAGCAGTTCCATGTCGAAGAGGTGGTGCATCCGGAACGCCAGCGTGCCCGGCACCTTCCAGCTCATCAGCACCGCGACCGCGCCCGCCAGCAGGGTGCTGATCAAGACGGCCGGCACGGCGGCGAAGACTGCGAAGCGGAACAGACGCCAGGGCCGTCGCATATCCAGCGCGGCCCCGCAGAAACGGCGCGCCAGCACGGCCGCGACGCAGACCTGCGTCAGGTTCAGGGCGACATTGGTGAACATCATCACGCCGGGATCGCCGCGCACGATATTGCTGACCAGATTGATCGCGGCGCAGCCGAGCATCACGCCGATGGCCTGGCGACGATGAAGCTGAAGAACGGCGGCCAGAAGCACCGCATTGGCCGGCCACAGAACCGTGGCGCCGAATGCATGCATGCTCCACTGGGCGACCGACAGGCACAGGGCGAACAGGGCCACATAGGCGTAGGGCGACGGCCCAGCCGCGCGACCGGCCTTGTGACGGAAAAACCGCCAGCGTCCGCCTTCTGCGTTCACCCACTTCAGTCCCATGACGTAACGGTGACACACAGGGGTTAAGGATCCCGTAGCGGCCGACCTAGGTAGGATTGCGGAACCGCCGTTCAGCGTCGCCGTTTACTCGCCCTTGCCAGCAAAGGGCCCCAGACGATGTCAGACGTGATCGCCGAACCGACCTTCGAGCCGCCGGCGGACGCCCTGGCCTTCTATGAAGAGAGCCTGCGCCTGCTGAAGGAAAGCGGCATCCCCTTCCTGCTGTCGGGCACCTATGCGGTCACGGCCTACACCGGCATCCGTCGCCCGACCAAGGATCTGGACGTCTTCTGCAAGCCCGGCGACTACCCCCGCATCCTGGCCTTCTTCCAGAAGCACGGCTACCGCACCGACGTCGAGGACGAGCGCTGGATCGCCAAGGTCTGGAAGGACGAGAAACACTTCTTCGACGTCATCTTCGCCATGTCCAACGGCACCATCGCCGTGTCCGACAGCTGGTTCAGCGAGGACCGGATCACCGTCTATGGCCACCAGGTGCAGATCACCCCGCCCACGGCCCTGATCCTGTCCAAGGTCTTTATTCAGGACCGCTATCGCTATGACGGGGCCGACGTGAACCACGTCATCCTGAAACAGTCCGACGCCATCGACTGGAAGAGCCTGCTGGACCAGATGGACCTCTATTGGGAGGTGCTGGCGGCGCATCTGCTGAACTTCCGCTTCGCCTATCCGACCGAGCGCGACCGGATTCCGCGCTGGCTGATGGAAGAGCTGGTCCAGCGGCTGACGGCCCAGATCGATCTGCCGGCGCCGCGCGTGAAGGTCTGTCGCGGCCGCCTGTTCAGCCCGCGCGACTATGTCGCCGACGTCGCCGAATGGGGCTTTGGCGATGTCGTCGGCAAGGGGTTGGAGGAACGCCACGACCCCGTCCACCTGGGCCACTGAAAGGTAAGCCGCCATGACCGACGCCGTCCCCGATCCCCAG
This sequence comes from Brevundimonas sp. KM4, assembly GCF_000964075.1. Taxonomy (NCBI): domain Bacteria; kingdom Pseudomonadati; phylum Pseudomonadota; class Alphaproteobacteria; order Caulobacterales; family Caulobacteraceae; genus Brevundimonas; species Brevundimonas sp. KM4. Next base: position 37,329 of record NZ_JZRG01000013.1, read on the forward strand.
ACGACCCAACCCGGCCTGGAGCCCGGCCCCGCCAAGATCCTGCGCGTCGCCGCCGTCGGCGACCTTCATGTCGGCGAGACCACCGAGCATCGCTATCGCGACCTATTCGAGCGGGTGTCGGACGACGCCGATGTGCTGTGCCTGTGCGGCGACCTGACCAACTACGGCAAGACGCCCGAGGTCGAGCGGCTGCTTGAGGATCTCAAGCTGTGCAAGATCCCGATGGTCGGCGTGCTGGGCAATCACGAGCACGAGTGCGGCCAGCCCGAGGTCGTCACGAAGATGCTGACCGACGCCGGGGTCAAGATGCTGACCGGCGAGGCCTATGAGATCGACGGCGTCGGATTTGCGGGCGGCAAGGGGTTCGTCGGCGGCTTCGGCCGCTACATGCTCTCCTCGTTCGGCGAGGCCTCGATCAAGCGCTTCGTGCAGGAGGCGGTCGAAGACGCCAATCTGATCGAGAACTCGATCCGCATGCTGCGCACCGAACGCTCGGTCGTGCTGCTGCACTATGCGCCCGTGGTCGAGACGGTGATGGGCGAACCGCCCGAAATCCACGCCTTCCTGGGGTCGTCGCGCCTGGCCGAGACCATCGATCGCTACGACAACGTCCGTCTGGTCGTGCACGGCCACGCCCACCGCGGCGGGCCGGAGGGACGCACCACCAGGGGCACGCCCGTCTATAATGTCGCCCTGCCGGTGCTGAAGACCCTGGGCGACAAGCCCTATCGGGTCTTTGAAATCTGATCGGACTGTAGGAGGGTGCGGCCGGGGCTGGGATGCAGCCTCGTTCGGGGCCGCACGGCGGCCCGTCGTGGAGTTTCCGATGCGCCTTCTGTCTTCCGCCGCGGCCGTCGCCGTCCTGGCCCTGACTACGCCTGCCTTCGCCGCCGGTCAGGCCGCCGCCCCTGCCCCTGCGCCCCAGGCCGCTCCGGCACCTGAACCGGCCGAAGAGGCGGACAGTCCCGAGGAAGCCGCCTTCGAGGCCAAGGCGGAAGCCTTCGGTCAGGTCATGGAGACGATGGCCGGCGAGATGCAGGCCGCCGCAGCCCAAGCCGACAAGACCAAGGCGAAGGCCGACTTAGACGCCATCCAAGCCAAATATCAGCCCCAGGTCGACGCCTTCGCCGAAGACGTCCAGACGTTCGCCGTCAGCAGCGGCCAGGCGACGCCCGAACAGCTCGCGCCTGCGATCCAGCAGATCAAGGGCATCCCTGCCGATGTCCGAGGCAAGATCGACGCCGCCGCTGCAGCCCCAGCCGCCGCTGCGCCGGCAACACCGCAGTAAGCCGAGCCTTACCGCGATTTCACTTGAGACGGGGCGGCTGAGGGCGGAGTTTGCGCGGGTCATTCAACGGGAGCCGTCCCATGATCCGCCTGCTCAGCCTGACCGCCGCCCTGGCGCTCGCGCCCCTGTCTTCGGCTCTGGCGCAGAGCCCCGCGACTGCGCCCGCGCTGGCCCCGGCCTCCGCCGAGACCGCCGAGGCCCGGATGGAAGCCGCCGCCGACGCTTTCGAAGCGCGCATGGAGGCCTTTGGCGAACGGGCCGAGGCGATTTCCGAAGACGAGAGCCTAAGCGAGGCCGAACGCGGTCGTCGCATCGCCGCCCTGTGGTCGGACTATGCGCCCGACGTCGCCGCCTTCACCGCCGAGGCGACCAAACACGCCAATGAAATGGCCGCCCAGGCGCTGAAGAACATCGACGTCGACGCCATCGTCGCCGACGCCCTGAACGATCCCGAGGTCAAACAGGCGATGGAAGAGGGGATGCAGAAGGGCGTCGTCACCGCCGAGGGCATCGCCCGCAACAGCGCCTGGACCAATCCGACGCCCGAGCAGATGGAGACCTACAGCCTGGTCGCCCAATACGCTCTGGACCAGGCCGCCGACGCCGTCGTCGAGGACGAAGCGGCCGCCGAGGTTCCCAAAGCGCCCGAGGCGCCGGAAGCCCCCGAGCCGCCGGCGCCCCCGGCCCGTCCGGCCGCCTGACATGCTTGTCTCCTCCCCATGAAATGGGGAGGGGGACCGCGCAGCGGTGGAGGGGTTCTTCGGATGGCCCAGATGCGTATTGGCGATGAAGCCCCCCTCCGTCATGACGCGGGAGGAGACAGAGCGCCTTGACCGCGCCCGACTAAGCAGCGACATCGCGCCGCATGCCCGCCCTGCCCGTCGATCCGCACCTCTATTCGACCTTCCTCGGCGTCATGGCGGTGATGGCGATCACGCCCGGTCCCGCCAATCTGTTCGCCGTCGCCACCGGCGTTGAAAAGGGCCGCGCCTCGGCCCTGATCGGCGTCTTGGGCATGAACGCCGCGACCCTGGTGTGGTTCGGCGCGGCGGCCCTGGGTCTGGGCGCCCTGGTCAAGGCCTTCCCCGCCGCCTTCAAGGTCATCGCCGTGCTGGGCGCCCTCTATGTCGCCTGGCTGGGGATCAAGGCGCTGCGCGGCGCCTTCGCCACCGCCGCCGATCCGGATGAGGTGGTCGTCAAAAAGGGCCGCAGCGCCCTGATCGACGGGTTCGCCGTCCAGATCGCCAACCCCAAGGCCATCCTGTTCTTCACCGCCGTCCTTCCGCCCTTCATCGACGTGAACCGGCCGGTCGCCCCGCAGATGGCGATGTTCGCCATGGCGGCCATCGGCATGGATATGGTGTCGATGAGCACCTACGCCCTGTCCGGCGCCGCCCTGTCGCGCCGCATGCAGCAACCGCGCTTTCGCAAGGGCTTCGGCGTCTTCGTCGGCCTGCTGCTGATGGTCGCCGCTGTCCTGATCGTTCTCAGGCTCTAGACGCCGCGACGCTTCGTCATACAGTGGTCGGGAACGCCTTCGTTCATGCTCCGTTCAGCCGTCAGAGCGCCCGAATGGGCGATCAAGGAGTTTGATGTCATGAAAACCCTCCCCCTGAAGACCCTGGCGGCGACCGTCGCCGCCGGTCTGGCCCTGGCGGCCTGCGCCACCGCCACCCCGTATCAACCCGCCGGCTTCAACGGCCAGCGTGGCGGCTATGCCGAGCAGCGCCTGGAGAACAACCGTTTCCGGGTCAGCTTCTCGGGCAATTCGCTGACCTCGCGCGAACAGGTCGAACAGTCGTTGCTGCTGCGTTCGGCCGAACTGACGGTCGAGAGCGGCTATGACTGGTTCGCCACCGTCAACCGCGCCACCGACCGCGACACCCGCTTCGTCGGCACGCCCGACCCGTTCTATTCGGGCTACAACCGCTTCTACAGCCCCTACTGGGGTCCGTCGTGGCGCTACTACCGCAGCGGCTTCTGGAGCCCGTGGGACCGTTACGGCCCGTGGGGCATCAACGACTTCGACGTCCGTCAGGTCGACCGCTTCGAGGCCAACGCCGAAATCGTCCTGGGTCGCGGCCCCAAACCCGCCAACGACCCCAACGCCTTCGACGCCCGCGAGGTGATCCAGAACCTGGGTCCGCAGGTCACCCGCCCGGCGGCCTGATGCCGAAAGCCCCTCTCCACGCGCGGAGAGGGGCTTTTTCTTTCACCCCACGCGCGGCGACTTCAGCCGGCGCTTGTTGGAGTGGGTGGCCGGCGCCGTGCCCAGATCCTCCGGCACCTCGCCCTTAAAGTAGTAGCGCTGCCAGGCCTCCTTGGCCGCATCCGGATCGCCGCCGGCCAGACGCTGGTTGAAGTCGGTGCGGGCGCGGTTCCAGGCCTCGAACTGACCCTTCATCACCGGGTTGGATTCCAGCGTGCGGATGATCGGCTGGAACTGCTCGACCTTCTTGTGCTCGATCAGATTGATGAAGCAGAAGGGCTCGCCCTTCTCGAAGGTGATCCGCCCCGGTCGGGTGAAGATCCAGTTCATTGTGAAGGGGAAGGGCAGCCAGTCCGTCTCGATCAGGCCGACAAGCGGCTGGATGCCGTCCTTCACATGGTTGGGCGACCCCGAACACATCATCCCCCAACCGGGCGGCGTGCGGAACAGATATTGCGGATGCATGGTCAGCACCCCGCGCGAGAAGTGCGAGGTGACGAAATGGGCCAAATCGTGCTGGGGCCGATCCGGCGTGATAACGATGTCTTCCTGGCGCGGACCGCCGTTCCACTCGGCCGAGAAGCCGAACGGGCAAAGGATCTCCCATCCCGTCGTGTTGGCCATGTTCAGCGGCAGACAGCGATAGGGGTGGCGGCTGATGAAAGCGTCCATCCAGTTGCGCGACTGGCGGCCGGGCACCAGGTCCGGCGGCCGCGCCGTCATCGGATAGCATTCCAGTTCCAGAGGGCGCGTGTTGACGGTATCGACCATGACCCTGTCCTACCGCCCGAAACCCGACGGCTCAACCATGACTGACGCACCCGCTTTCGACCGCGAGACCCTGACCGTCTGGCTGAAGGCGAACGGCGTGACCCATACGACCCACGACCACCCGGCCGTCTTTCGCGTCGAGGAAGGGCTGGACCTCAAGGCCGACCTGCCCGGCGCCCACACCAAGAACCTGTTCCTGAAGGATCACAAAGGCCGGCTGTGGCTGATCTCGGCGCGTCAGGACACGGTCATCGACCTGAAACGCGCCGCCCCCGTCATGGGCTCGGGGCGGCTGTCGTTCGGCAACGAGACCCTGATGTGGAAGACGCTGGGCGTCCGTCCCGGCTCGGTCACGGCGCTGGGCCTGATCAACGACACAGACCGCCGCGTGACCTTCGTGCTGGACCGTCGCCTGTGGGACGCCGACATCGTCAACTTCCACCCCCTGACCAATACGGCGACCACGGCGCTGGATCAGACGGCGTTCCGGCGGGTGCTAGCGCTGCTGGAGCGGGAGCCGATCGTGGTTGATTTCGGGGCGATGGGCTGATGGAAGCCGCCATCGGCGTCCCCGCACCTCCACTTTCGATAAACGCCGCCGCTCGCTAAGGTTATCCATATGTTCGGTCTGATCTTATCTCGTTCTTGCGCAGCGGCGATGGCTCTCATGTTTGCAGGAGCAGCTATTGGGCAAGACATCGAGGACTCGACGATCACCGCTTCCAACGGCGTTTTGGTCAGCGTCAAAACCATAGCACGTGCCGAACGCCGGGAATTTTACTCTCCAGTGGTGGAGGGTGACAGCACCGATATCTACGCGGGGCGTATCGACATTAACGGGGCTTCAGGTGCTCTGTTTCTCCAAGGCTCCGCCTATTATCGGGGACGAGCTCACCTGTACGACAGAGCCGCGTTTTTGAACGGGGAGTTGGCGGCGTTCAAGCGCGGACCAGTCATGGTTCGGGAATGCACTTCTTGGCCTGACGCCCCCCAATCCGAGTGTTTGTGGAGCGAGGACTTCACGGTGACGGTTACACGGGATGAGGTCATCGATCATTCAAATGGCGGAATGCTCGAGGTCGAACTCTCGGGTGGCCCCACTCTCGAAAAAACCAGGCTCTCGATACCGGTCGATCATATTTACGCAGTCGCTGAAATCGCTGACGCGCACTAATCGCCTGCTCCGCTGACCATCCTCGGCATTAGCGCTTCGCGTCGTCTTGACGATCCATGTCGTCGCCCCATCTCGCAAATCATGGATCGAGCGCGCGGCGACGAGAGGCGATTTTAGACGAGTTAGACGAATTAGACGGTGTTTTTCATGACCACGGTCTGAAATCCCGGCGCGACCTTTTCCCGGCTTGATGCCGACGCATCCCGACGCCATCTGAACCGTTGAACCTGACCGATCTCTGCGCGGACCTCGCCCATGACCCTGCTCGACCCGACCCTGACCCCCGACGCCGCCGGCGACCTGATCAAGGAAGGCACGGACGCCTCCTTCATGACCGACGTCATCGAGGCTTCGAAACATCAGCCGGTCATCGTCGACTTCTGGGCCACTTGGTGCGGGCCGTGCCGGACGCTGGGTCCGGCGCTGGAGAAGGCCGTGCGCGCCGCCAAGGGGGTGGTGAAGATGGTCAAGATCGATGTGGACGCCAACCCGGCCTATGCAGGCCAGCTGCGGGTGCAGTCGATCCCGACGGTCTACGCCTTCGTCAACGGCCAGCCGGTCGATGGCTTCCAGGGCGCCATTCCCGACAGCCAGATCAAGGCCTTCATCGACAAGCTGACCGGCGGTCAGGGCGGCTCGACCGAGACGGCGCAACTGCTGGAGTTGGGCGAGGAATCGCTGAGCCTGAACGACTTCGGCGGCGCGGCCCAGGCCTTCGCCCACGTCCTGTCGATCGAGCCTGAGAACGAGAAGGCCATCGCCGGCATGGCGCGGGTCTATCTGGCGGGCGGCGACCCCGAACAGGCGGCCCAGACCATCGCCATGGCGCCGCAGGACTCCAAGGAGCCGACGGTCCAGAGCGTGCGCGCCCAACTGGCCCTGGCCTCTAAAACCCCATCCGGCGCCTCGGCCGAACTCGAGGCCAAGGTCGCCGCCGATCCGAACGATCATCAGGCGCGTTTCGACCTGGCCGAAGCCCAGAGCGCGGCCGGCGACTTCAAGGGCGCGGTCGACAATCTGCTGGCCATCATCAAGGCCGACCGCGAGTGGAACGAACAGGCGGCCCGCAAACAGTTGCTGGTCATCTTCGAGGCGGCGGGCCTGACCTCGGACGTGTCCAAGGACGGTCGGCGCCGCCTGTCGTCCATTCTGTTTTCGTGATCCAGAACAAGCGGGCCTCAAGCAGCGCGAAGCGCGGTAGGCCCCAGGAGAAGTGATGCCCCAGGGTTACGTTCGCGCCCTCGACCTGCCCCAGGTGATCCCGGTGTTCCCGCTGGGCGGGACCATCCTGCTGCCGCGCGGACAGCTGCCGCTGAACATCTTCGAGCCGCGCTATCTGAACATGGTGGACGACGCCATGGCCGGCGACCGGATCATCGGCCTGGTCCAGCCCAAGGGCGGCACGCCGGTCCTGCCCGGCCTGTCGCCGGTCGGCTGCGCCGGTCGGATCACCAGTTTCGCCGAGACTTCCGACGGCCGCTATCTGATCACCCTGACCGGCGTGTCGCGGTTCCGCATCGCCGCCGAAATGCCGTCCAAGACCCCCTATCGCCAGGTCCGCGCGGCGTTCGAGGCCTATGAGGATGATCTGGTCTCCCCGCCCGAGGAGCCGGACTTCGACCGTGACGCCTTCCTCGACGCCCTGCGCGCCTATATGGCGCACCGGCTGCTGGACATCGATTGGGAGACGGCCGAGACCGCGCCGATGGAGGCCTTGGTCAACAGCCTGTCGATGGCGCTGCCGTTCGAACCGGCCGAGAAACAGGCGCTGCTGGAGGCCATGGGCCTGATGCCCCGCGCCGAGGCCCTGACCGCCCTGATGCGCATCGACGCCGCCGACGGCGGTGACGACGCCGCGCCGTCCATGCAGTAGCGCGATGCAACGACGCCCCCTACAACGGCCTCATGTAGCGCCAGCGCGATAGGCCAAGAAAAATGAGTGACGCCTTCAACACCCCGGTCTCCGTCGATCCCCGCCTGCTGGAGGTGCTGGTCTGCCCGGTCACGCGCGGCAAGCTGACCTACGACCGCGACGCCAACGAACTGATCTCGTCGGGCGCCAAATTGGCCTATCCGATCCGCGAAGGCGTGCCGATCATGTTGGCCGAAGAAGCGCGTCAGCTGGACTGACCGCCGCAAGAACACCGAACATCCATTGGCCCGGAGCGCGGCGCGCCCAACGGGCCTCAAGTAGCGCGACGCGCGATAGGCCCAAGAAAAATGACCCTCAGAGTCGCCATCCAGATGGACCCGATCGAGGCCGTCGACATCGCCGGGGACACCACCTTCCTGATGGCCGAGACGGCCCAGGCGCGCGGTCACAAACAGTGGGTCTATGACTTCCGCACCCTGGCGCTGGAAGAGGGCCGCCTCTACTGCCGCGCCCGCCCGATCACCGTGCGGCGCGAGGTCGGCAACCACGTCAGCTTCGGCGATTGGGAAAAGCTGGATCTGGCCGAGGACGTGGACGTGATCCTGATGCGCCAGGACCCGCCGTTCGACATGGCCTATGTGACCGCCACCTATCTGCTGGAGACGGTGCATCCCCGGACCCTGGTGGTCAACGACCCGGCCCAGGTGCGTTCGGCCCCCGAAAAGCTGATGGTCACCGCCTTCCCCGGCCTGCAACCGCCGACCCTGATCTCGGCCGACCCCGTCGCCTTGGACGCCTTCCACAAGAAGCATGGCGAAGTGGTGCTCAAGCCGCTGCACGGCAATGGCGGCTCGGGCGTGATCAAGCTGCGCGCCGACGATCCCAACCTGGACGCCCTGATCGAGATCCATGCCGCGGGCAGCCGCGATCCGCTGGTGATCCAGAAGTTCATTCCCGCCGTCTCCAAGGGCGACAAGCGCATCCTGCTGATCGACGGCGAGCCGGTCGGCGCCATCAACCGCGTCCCGGCGGCGGGCGCGGTGCGCTCGAACCTGCACGTCGGCGGCACGGCCATGCCGGTCGAGCTGACCCCGCGCGACCTGGAAATCTGCGCCGCCATCGGCCCGACACTGAGGGAACGCGGCCTGATCTTCGTCGGCATCGATGTGATCGGCGACTATCTGACCGAGATCAACGTCACCTCCCCCACCGGCGCCCAGCAGTTGAAGGCCTTCACCGGCATCGACGCCACGGCCCTGATGTGGGACGCCATCGAGGCCAAACGCGCCGCACAGGTTGTGTGATCGCCACTTGAATTAGATTTGGGTTCATGGTTCGTTCTCTCGCTCAGGTGGGAGAACGACATGGTCGCGCGGGTTGTCACGGTCGCCTTTGACGGGGTGGAAGCCCGGCGCGTGGACGTCGAGGTCCAGTTGATCGGCAATGACGGGCCGACCATCTTCAACATCGTGGGCCTGCCGGACAAGGCGGTGGCCGAAAGCAAGGAGCGGGTGCGCGGGGCCTTCGCCGGCATCGGTCTGGCCCTGCCCGCCAAGCGGATCATCGCCAATCTGGCGCCGGCCGACCTGCCCAAGGAAGGCAGCCATTTCGACCTGCCCATCGCCCTGGCCCTGATGGCGGCCATGGGGGTGATCGCGCCCGATGCGCTCGACGGCTGGGCCGCCATCGGCGAGCTGGGGCTGGACGGCCAGATCGCGCGGGTCGGCGGCGCCCTGCCCGCCGCCGTCGCCGCCGACGCCATGGGCCTGGGTCTGATCTGCCCCGAGGCGACGGGACCCGAGGCCGCCTGGGCCGGCGGCGCCCGCATCCTCGCGCCGCGCTCGCTAATCAGCTTGGTCAACCATTTCAAGGGAACCCAGGTGCTGCGCGCGCCCGAACCCGGGCTGCTGGCGGACGGCAAGGCGGCGCCCGACCTGCGAGAGGTCAAGGGTCAGGAAAGCGCCAAGCGCGCGCTGGAGATCGCGGCGGCGGGCGGCCACAACCTGCTCGAACCATGGTCGATTGTCA
>NZ_JZRG01000014.1:0-128374 GCF_000964075.1 Brevundimonas sp. KM4
TGAAACCAACCGATGAAAGCAAGACGTTTTTCAACTCTTTCTTTCGTGGGACGTTGGAGATTTTCATCCCCGCCGCCCCGCCGGCCGGCCCGTTTCCGAGCGAGGCGGCTCTATACGGAGACGCGGATTTGTCAGCAAGCGGATTCTGACAAGACAGGGGAAGTTTCTCGCAGACTCATGATCGTCGATCAGGAATCGCAGTCCTCGAGCCTATTCGGGGCCTGCAAATCCGGGCGTTTCGCCGTTTCAGGCCCCGCCGAGACGCGACATCAGTTCCGGATCCTGCTCAGAGGCCGCGACCTCATCATCGAAGGCGCGCTGGGCGTCCGCCTCTTCCGAGAAGGTCGCCGGGTCGGACAACCGCAAGCTTGAGACCGCGTAGACATCGCCCTTCAGCTCGAGCGTGACGCCGCTGCGGGCGTGGAGGATGCGGGCGTCCATCGTCATTGGGCTGGTCTCCTGTTCCGATGCAGAACGCACCAATCGGCCGGATGGCTCTCCTCAATCGCCAGAAAGACCGTCGGCGAGGCGCAAACGCAGCTCTTCGTCATCCAGGCCCTGCACGACGAGCATCTTCGAGCGCGACTGTCCGCCGCGTCCCAGGCTGACCGACGACTTCGGGACGCCGAGACTTTTGGCCAGCAGTCGGATCAGGGCGTCATTGGCCTCTCCCTCGATCGGGCGGGCGCGGACGCGCACCTTGAGCACGCGTCGACCCTCGGCGTCGCTCTTCCACCCATCGATGCGGTCGGCCGCAGCGCCGGGCTGCAGCCTTACAGGCAAATTCGCCATGCGGTCCTCTGCGGGCAAGAAAAAGGGCGCGGCTCCGATCGGCGCCGCGCCCTTTTCAGATCGATGCGACCTGGGCCTAGCCCAAGGCGGCCATCAGTTCCGGCACAACCGTCTTGTAGTCGCCGACCAGACCATAGTCCGCGACCTGGAAGATCGGGGCGTCCGCATCCTTGTTGATGGCGACGATGGTCTTGGAATCCTTCATCCCGGCCAGGTGCTGAATGGCGCCCGAGATGCCGATCGCGATGTAGAGCGCCGGGGCGACCACCTTGCCGGTCTGACCGACCTGATAGTCGTTGGGCGCATAGCCGGCGTCGACCGCCGCGCGCGAGGCGCCGATGGCGGCGCCCAGCTTGTCGGCGAGCGGCTCCATCACGGCATGGAACTCATCCGCCGAGCCCAGGGCGCGACCGCCCGAGACGATGATCTTGGCGGCGCCCAGTTCGGGCCGGTCCGACTTGACCATTTCCTCGGACACGAAGGCCGTCTTGGGCGCATCGGCGCCGGCGACGCTCTCGACCGCAGCCGATCCGCCTTCGGCGGCGGCGGCGAAGGCGGTCGGGCGCACCGTGATCACCTTCTTGGCGTCGGCCGACTGGATCGTCTCCAGCGCATTGCCGGCATAGATGGGGCGCACGAAGGTATCGGCCGACACCACCTCGATGATGTCCGAGATCGGCGCGACGTCCAGCTTGGCGGCCAGACGCGGGGCGAAGTTCTTTCCGTCCGTGGTCGCAGGCGTCAGGATGGCGTCGTAGCCCCCGGCCAGCGGCAGGACGGTCGCCTCGACCGCCTCAGCCAGCATCTTGCCCAGACCGGCGCTATCAGCCAGCAGCACCTTGCGGACGCCCGCGATCTTGGCGGCGCTGTCGGCGGCGGCCTGCGCCCCCTGCACCAGGACCAGGACGTCCACATCGGACGACAGGCCCAGCGCGGCGGTCACGGTCTTGTGGGTGGTGTCGCGAACGGTCGAACCGTCGTGATCGGCGATGACGAGGACAGCCATATTACAGCGCTCCCGCAGACTTGAGCTTGGAAACCAGTTCGGCCGCATCGGCCACCTTGACGCCGGCCGACCGCTTGGGCGGCTCGGTGACCTTGATGACCTTCAGGCGGTCGGCGACATCGACGCCGTAGTCGGCGACCGCCTTCATGGCGATCTCCTTCTTCTTGGCCTTCATGATGTTCGGCAGGGAGGCGTAGCGCGGCGTGTTCAGCCGCAGGTCCACTGTCACCACCGCCGGCAGTTCGGCGGCGATCGTCTGCAGACCGCCATCGACCTCGCGCGTGACCGTGGCCTTGCCGGCATCGATCACCAGTTTCCCGGCGAAGGTCGCCTGGGGCCAGTCTAGCAGGGCGGCCAGCATCTGGCCCACCGCATTGTTGTCGCCGTCGATCGACTGTTTGCCCATCAGGACCAGGTCGGGCTTTTCTTCCTCGACCACCGCCTTCAGCAGCTTGGCGACCGCCAGCGGCTCAAGATCCGTGTCCGACTGGATCAGCAGACCTCGATCGGCGCCCATGGCCAGCGCCGTGCGGATGGTTTCCTGCGCCTGGGTGACGCCGATGGAGACCACGACGATTTCCGTCGCGGTGCCGGCGGCATGGTGTTCCTTGCCTTCCTTCAGACGAACCGCCTCTTCGACGGCGATCTCGTCGAAGGGGTTCATGCTCATCTTGACGTTGGCCAGATCGACGCCCGACTGATCCGCCTTGACGCGGGCCTTGACGTTATAGTCGATCACCCGTTTGACGGGGACGAGTACCTTCATGGGTCTATCCGTGAAATCGCCTGAATGTGTGGGCAGGACATGGAGCGGTCGCGAAGGCCTGTCAACGTAACGCGGGGTCAAGCTGTGGCTTCGATCCCTATCCAACGGACCACGAGATGAAGCGTTTCCTGACCTTTCCCCGCCTGGCGATGATCTTCTTCGGCCTGTTCGGCATCACGGTCGTCGGGATTTTCGCCCTGCAGGACTACTGGGTCGCGCCCGGCAAACGGTGCGAGGCGGCAGGCAAATGGTACGATATGGAAAGCCGCATCTGCGCCCAGCCCATCTCCATCGCCCAGATCACCGGCCGCCCAAACGGCGTGTCGCGCGCCGAGGCTTCGGCCGAGAAGAATCGCGAGCTGGTTCGCATCGAACAGGACCTCGCCGCCCAGGGCCGCGCCCGCGCCGCAGAGGCCGAGCGTCAGAAAGCCGCACTGGCGGCGGCGCGTCCCGCCGCCTGACCGGCTTCGCCTAGCGGGTCGCGCCGGGCTTCCATTTGATGTCGCTGGCGCCGTTGGCGTTGGCGCGTCGCGCGGCGACGAAAAGATGGTCGGACAGGCGGTTCAGATATTTGACCGCCTCGACATTCACGGCCTCGCCGTTTTCGATCAGACGCACCGCCTCCCGTTCGGCCCGTCGGCAGACGGTGCGCGCGACGTGCAGATGGGCCGACAAGGGCGCGCCGCCCGGCAGGATGAAGCTGTCGAGCGCCTTCAGGCTCTCGTTCATCCAGTCGATTTCCTGCTCCAGCCGCGCAACCTGACCCTCGACGATGCGCAGGGCCTCCCACGCAGGCGGAGGGTCCAGGGGCGTAGCCAGATCGGCGCCCAGGTCGAACAGCTCATTCTGGATCCGGCCCAGCATGGCGTCGATCCGGTCGTTCTGGCCGCTGTTCAGCCGGGCGACCCCGATCACCGCGTTCAGCTCATCCACCGCGCCATAGGCCTCGACCCGGGCATCGCTCTTGGACACCGGCGCGCCGGACGCCAGCCGCGTGCGACCGTCATCGCCCGTGCGGGTGTAGATCTTGTTCAGCGTCACCATGATCAGGCCCCCTGCGTCGCCTTCCACAACATGCCGACGACCAGCAGGATGACGGCGACCGCCTGAAGCCCGACGCGCAGCCGCATCAGCTTGTTGGAATGGCTGCGCGCATACTCTCCGCCCCGGAACAGCGAATAGAGGCCGAAGCCCAGCGTGACCGTCACGGCCAGGATCGCGAGGATGATCAGAATGTCGAAAATCTGCATGCCGTCGTTCTAGACCCGGATCGCTGTCACGCGCCAGCGCGGCGCGTCAAAGGGCCGGAAGGACAGGGCTCAGCCGCCTATTGATCTGAAATTCGACGACCAAGGATATTTTAACAGCCAAGCTAAGCCATTGGTGACATTTGTTGGCGTAGCGTCAGCCCATGACTGATCGCGCCGTCCGCAACCTGGAGCATCTCAAAAGCTCGGCTTCCACCGCTCGCGTGCTCAACCTGCTGCGCGTGTGGGAGGAGAACGGCGACAGCGCGCCCGACGGCGCCGTGCGCAATCCCGACTGGGCGGCGCGTCCGATCTTCCGCACGGCGGCGCTGAACCGCGCTCTGATCATCAAGCATCGTCTACGGCGCAACGAGACCGATCTTTTCACCGGCCGACGCCAGGTCGCGACCAAGGTGGTCATCCCTATCGACGATGCGGACCTGAAGACCGGCGGCCGATACGTCTTCGTCAATCAGATCGGCTTCGAGCGAATGATGATGGAGGCGTTCGGCGTCGCGCCCAACCATCCGGACATCGAAACCCTGCGCCTGATCGACAAACTGCCGTCTTTGGATCCCTTCCTGCTGCGTGAACAGCTGCGTCGCGGCGGCCTGGACCCCTCGCCCTGCTACTTCTCGATCAGCGACAGCGATCTTCAGCGCATGCTGGCCTTCGTCCGCAGCGAGATCGAGCCGCTGGTGACGCTCAGCCTGGGCGCGGACACGATCGCAGTGAACTCGGATTCGGCCGGGCGGATGGCGGCCAAGATTCTGTCGAACACGCCCGGCGATCAGCTGGACGCCCTGCGACTGACCCTGCGCCTGGCGCCCGAACAATATCAAGAGGGCGTCTTCTGCTGGAAAGGCTTCCTCTATTACAAATGGACGCTGGCCGCCCTGCTGGGCGAGGTCGCCGGCGTCGCCGAGGCCGTGCGCACCATCAAGCCCGTCGGCAAGGTCGATCACGCCGCCAAGGAATATCTGGCGCGCAGCCGCGATGTCCTGCGCGGGCGCATCATCAAGACCTGCGACGAGGTCAGCAGAACCCTGCGGGTCTATGACGACGCCTACGCCAAATTGACGCAAGAAGGCCGCCCCATCGCCTTCCGCGACTTCCTCCTGGACGCCCCCTCAATGTTCGCCAAGCTGGGCGATCAGCTGGGCGCCGTCCAGCACATCGTCAGCTACTGGCGCTTCCGCTTCGGCTCCTCCGCCGCTCCGGTGAACGTCGAGGAGCTGATGGACATTTTCATGGACTTCGAAACCGGCCTGCTCGGCCGCGGCGAACTCCCCGACGACATCGGCATGATCGCCGCCTAGCCCGATCCTAGTGCGCCGCGTCCCAGTTGGACGCCGCGCGGGCATCCACCACCAGCGGAACTGTCAGGGCCACGGCCGGGTCTGCAGCGTTCTCCATCACGCGTTTGATGACGGCGATCGCGCGGTCGGCCTCGGCTTCCGGCGCCTCGAACACCAGTTCGTCGTGGACCTGAAGCAGCATGCGCGTGCTGAAGCCCGCTTCGGTCAGGGCGTCGGGCATGCGGATCATGGCGCGGCGGATGATGTCGGCGGCTGCGCCTTGGATCGGGGCGTTGATGGCGGCGCGCTCTCCGAACTGGCGCTCGGCGCCGGACTTCGAATGAATGGCCGGGATGTGGATGCGACGGCCGAAGACGGTCGAGACGAAGCCGGTCTGGCGCACCTCCGCCTTGGTCTTGTCCATATAGGCGCGGATGCCTGGGAAGCGTTCGAAGTAGGTCTTGATATAGGCCCCCGCCTCGCCCTGATCGATGCCCAGCTGGTTGGCTAGGCCGAAGGCCGAAATGCCGTAGACGATGCCGAAGTTGATGGCCTTGGCGCGCCGGCGGGTCTCGGACGGCATGCCCTCGACCGGCACGCCGAACATCTCCGAGGCTGTCGCGGCGTGAATATCCAGTCCCGCCTTGAAGGCGCGCTTCAGCTCGGGGATGTCGCCGATGTGGGCCAAAAGGCGCAGCTCGATCTGGCTGTAGTCAGCGCTGATCAGGACATTGCCGGGCGCGGCGATGAAGGCCTGGCGGATCTCGCGACCCGTCTCGGTGCGGATCGGGATGTTCTGCAGGTTGGGATCGCTGGACGCCAGACGGCCCGTGGTGGCGGCGGCCAGTTGATAGCTGGTGTGGACCCGGTCGGTCGCGGGATCGGCGGCGGCGGTCAGGGCGTCGGTATAGGTGCCCTTCAGCTTTGACAGTTGGCGCCAGTCCAGGATCGCGCGCGGCAGATCGTGGCTTAGCGCCAGTTCCTCCAGCACGCTGGCGTCGGTGCCCCATTGGCCCGAGGCGGTCTTCTTGCCGCCCGGGAGGTTCAGTTCGCCGAACAGGATCTCGCCGATCTGACGCGGCGAGCCGATATTGAAGGGCCGCCCGGCGATCTCATGAGCCTGGGCCTCCAGCTCGGCCATGCGCAAACCGAACTCGCTGGATAGCCGCTTCAGCCGGTCGGGATCGATGCGAACCCCGTTCAACTCCATGTCCGCCAGCACCGTCGGCATGCCGCGCTCCAGCGTCTCATAGACGGTGGACAGGCCCTCACGCGCCAGACGCGGTTTCAGAATACGCCACAGCCGCAGGGTCACGTCCGCATCCTCGGCCGCATATTCCGAGGCGGGCTTCAGCGCGACGTGCTTGAAGGATTTCTGGCTCTTGCCGGTCCCCGCGACGCTCTTGAACGGAATCGGCTCGTGGCCCAGGTGCAGGCGCGCCAACTCGTCCATGCCGTGCCCGTGAAGCCCGCCCTCCAGCACATAGGAGATCAGCATCGTGTCGTCATAGGGCGCGACGCGGATGCCCCGACGCGCCATGACGGCGATGTCGTACTTGGCGTTCTGAAGCACCTTCAGGACCGACGGATCTTCCAGCAACGTCTTCAGCTTGGCCAGGGTCGTAGGCTTGTCGAGCTGATGGATCGGCTCTGGCGCTTCGCCTGCTTCGCCAAACAAACCACCCTCGCCGGCCTGCGGCTCATGCTCGTGCGTCAGGGGGATGTAGCAGGCCTCGTTCGGCCCCACAGCCAGCGAAACGCCGCACAGGCCCGCATGGGTCGCCGACAACGTATCGGTCTCAGTGTCGAAGCCGACGACGCCGACCTCCGTCGCGCGCGCGATCCAGCGATCCAGCGCCTCTTCGGTCTGGACGCATTCGTAAGCCGCGTGATCGAAGGTCTGGACCTCGGCCGGACCTTCGACGACCTGGCCATAGCGAGGGGTGGCGACGGGCGCGTTCAGGTTCGGCGCACGCTTGGGCGCAAAGGCGGAAACGTCGCTGGGCCCGGCCTTGCCGTCGCCGACGCGGCGCTGAAGCGAGCGGAACTCCATCGTCTCTAAGAAGGCCGACAGGATTGCGGGATCGGGATCGCGCACGGCGAAATCCTCGATCGCCTCGGGCGCCGGCGCATCGCAGGTGAGGCGCACCAGTTCGCGCGACAGCCGGATCTGGTCGGCGAAGTCGATCAGCGTCTGGCGACGCTTGGGCTGTTTGATCTCGCCGGCGTTGGCCAGCAGGGTGTCCAGATCGCCGTATTCGTCCAGCAGCTGCGCCGCCGTCTTCGGCCCAATGCCTGGCGCGCCGGGGACGTTGTCCACGCTGTCGCCGATCAGGGCCTGCAGATCGACCATCTTGTCCGGGCCGACGCCGAACTTTTCGAAGACCTCAGGCTCGGCCAGACGCCGGTCCTTCATCGGATCCCACATCACGACGCCGCCGCCGATCAGCTGCATCAGATCCTTGTCGGACGAGACGATCACCGCCTCCCCGCCTGCATCGCGCGCCTTGCAAGCGTAGGTGGCGATCAGGTCGTCGGCCTCATAGCCGGGCAGTTCAACGCAATGCACGCCGAACGCCGCCGTCGCCTCGCGCACCAGCGGAAACTGCGGGACCAGGTCCTCGGGCGGCGGCGGGCGATGGGCCTTGTACTGATCATACAGGGTGTTGCGGAACGTCATTTCCGAATGGTCGAAGATGGCCACCAGGTGCGTCGGGCCATCGGCTCCCTTCATGTCCTTCAGCAGCTTCCACAACATGTTGCAGTAGCCCTGGACCGCGCCGACCGGCAAGCCGTCAGACTTGCGCGTCAGGGGCGGCAGGGCGTGATAGGCGCGAAAGATGTAGGCCGAGGCGTCGATCATCCAAAGCCGCAGCGCAGGGCCGCCCTGCGTCATCGGGCGTTCGGTCTCTGGATTTTCGGGCGCAGTCGTCTCGGTCATGGCGGGAACATAGGGCTCCTACGCCCCCGCGTCAGCGTCAGAATTCGGTCCAGCTCGATCCCGGATCACGTTGACCCGGCTGGGCCTGCTGCTGGCCCCAGGACACGACCATGAAGGCCTTGTGGCTGCGGATACGATACGTGCCGATCATCGGCACGACGGCGCCCAGCGGCGCACCGGTCTTGGCTTCGTAGAGGAAGCCGGAAAACTCGGCGACCCCGACCCGGTCGCGGTGGCTGTAGACCGACAGTTCCGGCAGGGAGACGACGTTGAAGGTCTCGTTGATCGGGATCCGCATCTCGGGAATACCGAAGACGCGCCGCATCTGCTCCAGCGACAGAGCGCCGGCGCGGATTTCGAACACGGCGTTCGCCTCGTCCTTGTTGCGGGCCAGACTGAAACCGGCGTCCGAGATCGCGCCGCGGATCGCGCTGACGGCGTAGCGGGTGCCCTCGCCCTGGAAATAGGCGTCGTCGATGAAGACCGAAGCGCCCGTCGGCAGCGGCAGGACCAACCCCTCGACCGCCCGGTCCGAGGCGCGCGCCAAGAGCAGCTGCTCCGTCGCCGTACGGCCGGTGTTGCTCTCGGTGGTCGAGGCGCAGGCCGACAGCACGACCGCCGCAACCGTCAGCAGAGCCGCCGTCCGCGCCGTCATCACCAGGCGCCGACGTTCGGCATGGAGGCCCAGGGCTCGGCCGGCGCCAGCGGCGCGCCTTCCTGAAGCAGTTCGATGGAGATGCCGTCGGGCGAGCGGACGAAGGCCATGTTGCCGTCGCGCGGCGGACGGTTGATCGTCACCCCGCCGTCCATCAACTTCTGGCAGGCGGCGTAGATGTCATCGACCTTATAGGCCAAGTGACCGAAGTTGCGGCCGCCCTGATACTCTTCCGGATCCCAGTTGAACGTCAGCTCGACCTCGGGGCAGCGTTCCGCCGCCGACTGTTCCAGATTCTTGGGCGCGGCGAGAAACACAAGCGTGAACCGGCCCGCCTCGTTCTCGGTGCGGCGCACCTCCTGCAGACCCAGAAGGTCGCAATAGAAGTGCAGCGAGGCGTCGATGTCCTTTACCCGGACCATGGTGTGCAGATAGCGCAAGGCTCGTCTCCGTCCGAACAGCGTGTCAGCCGTCTATAGACCCAACCGCCGCGACACCGCGACTGAACTGAGGTTACGGCCTCAGTGGGCCTCGGGCGCGCGGGCCGCCGGGCTCAAATATTCGTTTTCGTCGTGGGCCTGGGCTGACAGAACGAAACGCCGGTCGCAATAGCCGCACTCGATGAAGTCGTCCTCGCCCATGTCCATATAGACCAGCGGATGACCCAGGGCTCCGCCGCCGCCGTCGCAGGCCACGCGTTTGGTCGAGACGACGATCTCTTCGGGCGGCGGGATGATGGCGTCGGAATGGCGGGGAGGCATGGTCCGGTCCGGGTCTGAAAGGCTTGCGGGCTTCCTAGGCGGACCGGCCCCGAAGGTCAAACCTCGCTGGGCGCCGCCGGGCGACGGCCCAGAAGACGGTTCAGCATCGCCTTGCGCTTCTTGAACAGGGTCAGGCCCAGACAGGCCGCGCCGACCCACAGACCGATCTCGCCGATCAGCAGCAGGGCGGCGCCGGCGATGGCGGCATGCGTCATCTCGATCTGATCGGTCTTGCCCGCCAGCAGCGCCAGTCCTCCACCGATGTAGCCAATGGCGCAGACCGCCATGGCGACGAAGCCTAGCAGGCGGGTGCGGGTCAGAGGCGTCTTGGCTTTGTGAACGGGGGTCATGGCGGTCTCCATCAAGTTCAGTTGTCTTTATGACAAGCAGGCTAGACACGCAAAACGTGCAAGTCAAGCACCATTGACACATGGACAGGCCTGCTTGTCTAATACTGTCGGTTAGACAGGTTGGCGAATGCGGTCCCTCGCCCTACCTATGCCGCTCGCCGTCCCGCCCGAGTGAATAGCTGACCATGTCTGAGACCCCCGCCCTGCCCGACAACGCCATCGAGGTGCGGGGACTGAAGAAGACCTATGCCGGGTCCAAGAAGGCTGCGCCCAAGACGGCCCTGCGCGGCGTCGACCTGGTCATTCCGCGCGGCTCGGTCTTCGGCCTGCTGGGCCCGAACGGCGCCGGCAAGTCGACCCTGATCAACATCCTGGCCGGGGTGGTGAAGAAGTCCGAAGGCTCTGTGACCATCTGGGGCCGGGACATCGACAAGGAGCCGCGCGACGCCGCCGCCGCCCTGGGCGTCGTGCCGCAGGAGATCGTCGCCGACGTCTTCTTCACCCCGCGCGAATCGCTGGAGGTGCAGGCGGGCTTTTACGGCGTGCCCAAGGATGAGCGCCGGTCCGACGAACTGTTGGCCGCGCTGGGCCTGTCGGACAAGGCTAACGCCTATGTCCGCGCCCTGTCCGGCGGCATGAAGCGCCGCCTGATGGTGGCCAAGGCCCTGGTCCACAATCCGCCCATCCTGATCCTGGACGAGCCGACGGCCGGCGTGGATGTCGAACTGCGTCGCCAGCTGTGGGCCTATGTCCGCCGCATCAACGAAGAGGGGGTGACCATCGTCCTGACCACCCACTATCTCGAAGAGGCGCAGGAGCTTTGCGACACCATCGCCATCGTCAACCGGGGCGAGGTTGTGGCCTGCGAACCGACGCCGCAGCTATTGCGCCGTCTGGACAGTCGCAATGTGGTCGTGACCCCGGAAACGCCCCAGGCGACGCCGCCGGTGCTGGCTGGCTTCGAGGTCACGCCCCGTCCGGGCGGCGCCTTCGCGGTCGCCTACAAGAAGGGGCAGTCGTCGGTCGAACAGGTCATCAACGCCGTGCGCGCCGCCGGCGTCACCATCGCTGACATCACCACCGAAGATCCGGACCTGGAGGACGTCTTCCTGGCCCTGACCTACGGCGATACGTCACGGGTCGATCCGACCAGGGACTAATCGACCTCGGCCAGGAATTCGAAGATCGCCGCCTTGGCCTCGGCCTCGTCCAACATGGGCGCGTGGCCGATGCCGGGAACCTCGACATAGGCCATGGTCGGGGCCGCCTTCTTCATGCGCGCGGCGATGTCGGCGCTCAGCAAGTCGGAGTTGGCTCCCCGCACCAGCAGCGTCGGCCTCTTCTTCGCCAGCCGCCCGAACATGGGCCACAGATTGGGGACCAACGCCTTGGCCCCCGCCGCGCGGATCGGCACGGCGATGTCGGGATCGTAGTCCAGCGCGATCTCGCCGTCGGGCTGCTGGCGGAAAATGCGTCGCGCGAAGGCGTCCCAGTCCGCATCCGTATAGAGCGGGAAGGCCACCGAATTGATCCGCTTCGTATAGGCCGCTGCATCGGCCCAGGAGCCGATCTCGACCGGCTGACCGCTGTAGGCAGCGATCCGCGCCAGACCTTCCGGCGCCACCTCCGGCCCGATGTCGTTCAGGATCGCCGCGACCACCGCCTTGGGCCGGATCGCCGTCAGCGCCATGGTGATGAGCCCGCCCATGGAGGTGCCGACGAAGACCGCTCGATCGATTCCAGCCTGCTCCATCAGGGCCAGAACGTCGCGCGCATAGACGTCGGGCATGTAGGTCATGGGGTCGGGCGCACGGTCCGACAGGCCGCGCCCGCGCACATCCACCGCCAGCACCCGCCGCCCGCTTTGGGCCAGAAGCGGCGCTATGGCTTCGAAATCGGCGCTGTTGCGGGTCAGGCCGTGAATGGCGATCACCGGCGGCCGCGCCACGCCGGGACCGGGCGCATAATCCCGCGCAAAGAGAGAGAGGCCGTCCGGCGAAGTCCAACGGCGTTCAGCGAATGGATAGGGCGCGCTCATTGGCGATCTCCTCCGATTTGGCTCAGAGTAATTCACCAGCCAAGGAAATGCGACGTCCGGTCCTAGAGACCGACCACATCGCGCACGAAAGCGTCCAGATCGCCGCCTTCAAAAAGATAGCCCGCCACCCCGGCCCGCTCACCGGCCTGCAGATCGCGCTTCTGATCGCCGATGATGAAGGACTGCGTCGGGTCCAGATCGTGCTCTTCGATGGCGCGCAGCAACATGCCCGGATTGGGTTTGCGATCAGGGTGGTCGGGATGGCGATAGCGCGCCTCGATCGCCTCGGGATGGAAGGGCGCGGAATAGACGGCGTCGATAATCGCCCCCTCTTCGGCCAGTCGCGCGACCAGCAGATCGTTGAAGGCGTTCATCGTCTCTTCGCTGAACAGGCCCCGCGCCACGCCCGACTGGTTCGTCACGATCACGGTGCGATAACCGGCCTGGTTCATCCGCCGCACCGCCGCCGCCGCACCGGGGATCAGCTTCAGATGCTCAGGCCGATGCGGATAACCGCTGTCCTCGATCAGCACCCCGTCCCGATCCAGAAAGGCGGCGGGCCGGCCGGTCATACGTCGCTCCGAAGCAGTTCCGAAAAGGCGGTCATCAGGTGGTAGAGGCTGGAGGCGGGCGCCGCCGCATCGTGTGAGCGGCCTTCGGCGTCGTAGCTGTCCACCCATAGGCCCGGCACAGCGGTGGCCAGATGCGTGTCGAACACGGCGGCGATCAACCGTGGAAGGCCCGCGTCGCCAAAACTCAACCCCGTGCGAATGGCCTCGGTCTGGGCCCACAGGCGCCGTCCGCCATCCAGCACCTCTCCCGCCGGGCCGATCTCGCGGATCGCGAATCCGTCGCGATAACCCTGCGCCGCCGCCCGACGATGTAGCGCCGCGGCAAGATCTGAGTCGTCCCCGTCCTGTTTCAGCAGCCAGGCCCATTCTTCAAGGTGGCCCGGCTCGATCACATGACCCGTCGCCGGCTCGGCGGACCAGTTCTCAGTGAAATATTCGCGGATCGCGCCGTTGATCAGGAAGCGGTGTTTGCACAGGTCCAGCGACGCCCGCGCCGCCGCCTCGAACGCCGGATCGGGCGCGATCGCCTGCCAGGCCAGCATGGCCTCCAGCATATGCATGTGGGGATTTTGACGACGCGGCAGGCGTGGCGGCAGAGCCTCCTCCCATCCTCCCCGCGAAGACGCCATCAACCGATCGATCGCAGCCAGCGTCTCAAGCGCCAGAGGCCGCGCTCGCGCATCATCCAGGACGCGGTGCGCCGCCGCGAGCGCGAACAGAACGAAGGCCAGGTCGTAAAGATCAGGCGTCTCATCGACGACCACGCCGTCGTCATCGGTCGCCGCGACCCAAAGGCCGTCGTCACGTCGGCGGTCGGCTATCAGTTGATCCAGCCCGGCCTTGGCCACCGCACGGCCCTGCGCCCATCCCAAGGCCGCCGCTTCGCAGAAAACATAGATCTGACGCGCCTGAACACGTGTGCGGCGACGAAGACCGATCACCGGCCGGCCGTCGAAATCCAGCTGCTCGAAGAAACGCCCCTGCGCGTCCACGCCCCGCTCGGCCCACAGCGGCAGGGCATGGTCGAACAGCCAGTTCGAGACCCTGGTCCGGGCGGCGGAAAGCGTCGTCATGGCGCTGGCTTAGGACGCCAGCCGACGGGCGCCAAGGCCTGTGTGCGGTAGCAAAGGGCAACGCGATGTGACGCCGCGCGATTTGGCCCGCGCGCCCGATCTTGCTAGGACGACCCGACATTCGCGGCCCGCCTGTCCGGCCGCCGCACCCGATCCCCCGTGGAGAGCGTCCCCCATGATCCCCTTCATCGACCTTCAGGCCCAGCGCCAGCGCCTCGGCGGCAAGATCGAGGCCGCCGTTCAGGAAGCCGTCGTCGGCGGCGCCTGGGTCATGGGTCCGCAGGTCCGTCAGTTCGAGGCAGACCTCGCCGCCTTCGGCCAGGCCAAATACGCCTTGGGTTGCGGCAACGGCACCGACGCCCTGATCCTGCCGTTAATCGCTTGGGGCGTCCGCACCGGCGACGCCGTCTTCTGCCCCAGCTTCACCTTCACGGCCACGGCCGAGGTCGTGCCGTGGCTGGGCGCCTCGCCCGTGTTCGTGGACGTCGACGACCACACCTACAATATGGACCCGGCCAGGCTCGAGGCGGCCATTGAAGCGGTCAAGGCCGAGGGTCGCCTGACGCCCAAGGTGGTCATCGCCGTCGATCTGTTCGGCCAGCCCGCCGACTATCCCGCCATCCGCGCCGTCTGCGACCGCCACGGGCTGAAGCTGATCTCGGATTCGGCGCAAGGTTTCGGCTGCACCCTGAACGGCAATCATCCGCTGAAGTGGGCCGACGTCACCACGACCAGCTTCTTCCCGGCCAAGCCCCTGGGCTGCTACGGCGACGGCGGTGCGGTGCTGACCGACGACGACGATCTGGCGCAGGAAATGGATTCCCTTCGCGTGCACGGCAAGGTCGTCGCCAAGGACCTGGAGGCCGGCGCCGCCGCCTTCGCCCACGACCCCAAATATCTGGCCATGCGCATCGGCATGAACAGCCGGCTGGACACCATCCAGGCCGCCATCCTGATCGAGAAGCTGAAAGTCTTCGGTCAGGAGATCGAATGGCGCAACCGGATCGCCGCCCGCTACAACGAACGCCTCGCGCCCCATGTCTCGGCCGTGCCTCACGTCATCGACGGCGGCGTCTCTATCTGGGCGCAATACACGATCGAACATGAGGATCGCGACGGTCTGGCCGCGCACCTGAAGGATCAGGGCGTGCCCACCGCCGTCTATTATCCGGTGCCGATGCACATCCAGCCGGCCTATCAGCGCTTCCCGCAGGGTGCGGGCGGCTTGCCGATCACCGAACGGCTGAGGGACCGGGTCCTCAGCCTGCCGATGCACGCCGATCTGGACGAGGCGACCCAGGACAAGATCGTCGCCGCCGTCGCCAGCTACAAGGGCTAAGCCGATGCCGAACACCCCCGCCCTCAAGATCGGCGTCGCCGGCGTCGGCGTCATGGGCCGCAACCATGCACGCGTCGCCTCCGAAATGCGCGAGTTCGACCTGACCACCGTCTTCGATCCCGATGCGGTGACGGCCGAGGGCGTCGCCGCCGCCTATGGCGCATCGCCCGTCACGACGGCCCAGGCCTTCGTCGACGCCGGTCTGGACGCCGCCATCGTCGCCACCCCCAACCGATTCCACGCCGAGATCGGCGTCGCCCTGCTGGAAAAGGGCGTCCATGTCCTGGTGGAAAAGCCGATCGCCGCCAGCGTCGCCGACGCCCAGCGCATGATCGATGCGGCCAAGGCCAATGACCGGGTCCTGATGGTCGGTCAGGTCGAGCGCTTCAATCCGGCGGTCGAAACCGTCAAGCGCGCCGTCGCCGATGACGACATCATCTCGATCCAGATCACGCGGGTCGGTCCCTTCCCGCCCCGCATGGGCGAGGTCGGCGTGGTCATCGACCTGGCCGTGCACGACATCGACATCATCCGCCACCTGACGGGCTCCGAGATCGTCGAGGTCCAGCCGCAACTGGCCCGCACGCGCGCGGACCGCGAGGACACGGCCCTGCTCCAGTTCCGCCTGGACAGCGGGGTGATCGCCCACATCACCACAAACTGGGTCACCCCCTACAAGACCCGCACGCTGCAGGTCGCGACCAAGACCAAATTCATCGTCGCCGATCTGATCACGCGCCAGGTCACAGAATACTTCGGCCAGCAGCCGGACGGCTCCTACTCGACCCGGATGCTGAACAGCTGGCCGGCCGAACCGCTGAAAAAGGAGCTGGAGGCCTTCGCTCGCGCCATCACGACCGGCGAAACACCGGCCGTCACCGGCGAAGATGGCCTGCGCAATCTCGAGGTCGCGCTGCGCTGCCTCGGCGAGCACTGATCGAATCAGGCCCCGTTCTCGCCGCAAAACCTGAGGAAGAGAGACGTATGCGCCGTATCACCGCCACCGCTCTCGCCTTGATCGCCGTTGGTTCGGCGGCGGCGCCCGCCCATGCGGACACCCGCTACCTGGCCTATAATGCGTCGGACAGGATCACCCAGGCGCTGACCAAGGGCGTCACCTTGCAGGTGCGGCGCGGTCTGTTCGGCGCGGTGCAGGTGGAACGTCTGTTCTCCACCACCGCGCGCGGCACGGCCGGTTTCACGCGCGGCGGACCGGACGCCGCGCGACGCGTCCTGCCGCAGGGCGCAGAGGAAAACGACATCTACGCCATCGATCAGGACGGCGACGGCCGTGGCCTGTCGCGCGCCCTATGTCCCGGCGCCGACGAGGTGTGGCTGATCATGGGTCGCGTCCGTGCGCCGCGGCCTCTGACTATGCAGGCCGTGGGCCGGTGGTCGGACGGCGCCTATCGGCACTGCGTGACGCTCAGCTACGACTGGCGCGGTGAGTGGGCGACGGCCCCGCAGGCGCAAACGCCGCGAGACTGATCCGCGTCCTGACTGTTTCATAATCAGCACGCGCAAGCTGACAATTGTGACGATTTGACTTTTATAATCGTCAGTGACATTTTGCGCACATGAGCGGCGGCGGCCGTTCTACCGCCCTGGAATATCCCCCTCCCCGGCGGCGAGAGAGACGAACCTCCCAGAGCCCGGCCCGTCGCGGCCGGGCTTTTTTTACGCCGTGCGCCTGCTAGACGGGGGCATGACCCTTCGCCTCGCCACCTGGAACATCAACTCCGTCCGCCTGCGCATCGACCAGGTCGCCCGCTTCGTCGCCGAACGCGCGCCCGATGTCCTGATGCTGCAGGAGATCAAATGCACGACAGACCAGTTTCCGCGCGGCGCCTTCGAGGACATGGGCCTGTCCCACCTTCGCGTGGCGGGCCAGAAGGGCTGGCACGGCGTCGCCATCGCAAGCCGTCTGCCGCTTGAGGACAGCGATACCTTCCAGGTCTGCAAACTGGGTCATGCGCGCTGCGTCTCGGCCCGCGTGTCCGGCATCGACGTGCAGAACTTCTACATCCCGGCCGGCGGTGACGTTCCCGACCGGACGCTGAACCCCAAGTTCGATCACAAGATGGACTTCTATGAACAGCTGACCGCCATCGTGGCCAAGCAGGACAAGTCTCGTCCCCTGGTCATGGCCGGCGATTTCAATATCGCCCCCGGCGAAGGCGATGTCTGGAACCACCGCTATATGTCCAAGATCGTCAGCCACACGCCGATCGAGGTCGAGACCCTGAACCGCCTTCAGGAGACCGGTGGTTTCGCAGACGTGTTGCGCGACCGTTTCCCCGAGCCCCAGAAACTGGCCAGCTGGTGGAGCTACCGCGCCGCCGACTTCCGCAAATCGAATCGCGGCCTGCGCCTGGACCACATCTGGACGTCGCCCGGCTTGACTCCCGCCGTGGTCAAGGACACCGCCCGCATCCACGACGACGTCCGCGAGTGGGATCGTCCCAGCGACCACGCGCCGGTCACGGTTGATCTGGATATCTGATCCTTAATAAACGGCGACCGGCTTGACCGACGCCGGCGCCTTTCGCCCCCGGCCGACCTTCCTGGCGGCGCGCCCCAGCCGAACCACCGCCTCGTCCAGCTGATCTTCCGGCAAGGTGTAGGGCAGGCGCAGCCGGCGTTCGAAGGCGCCGTCGACGCCGAATCGCGGACCGGCGGCGAGGCGCAGGCCTTCGGCCTCGGCCGCGATCGTCAAAGCGGAACTGATCGGCCCCGGCAGCCGCGCCCACAGGGACAATCCCCCAGCCGGGCGCGGACAGACCCACTCAGGCAGTTTTTCGGCGAGCCGCGCGCGCAGATGATCCCGCCGGGCGCGCAAGAGGGGCCGACGCGCCGCCAGGGCCTTTCCGCCGTCGTTCAGCAGTTCGACCGCCGCCAGCTGCTCCAGAATCGGAACGCCCAGATCGAAGCTGGCGCGGCTCTGGGCCAGACGCTGGATCACCGCCCGGTCGGCGCGGATCCAGCCGATCCTCAGCCCGCCCCAAACGCTCTTGGACATCGATCCCAATCTGACGATCCGCGGCGCATCGACGGCCGAGGCGCTGAGCGCTGGCGGTCCGCTCAAGGTCAGCTCGACCAGGGTCTCGTCCAGCACGAGCAGAGTCTCCGATCCCTTCAGGCCTGCCAGCAAGCGCGTCCGGTCCGACGCTCGCATCATCCGGCCGGTCGGGTTGTTATGGTCCAGCACTAAATAGGCCATGGCCGCGTTGCTGCTTCGGCAGGCCGCAATCAGACCCTCGACATCCCAACCCTCCTCGCCCTCGCCGTCCGGCAAGGCGACGGGCACGGCGCGACCGCCCGCCGCCAGGATGGCGTCGATCGCCTGCGGATAGGTGGGATGGTCGAACACCACCGGGGCGCCGGGGCGCGTCGTCAGGCGCAGAAGATGCACCAGTCCGTTGTGCGCGCCGTGCGTGATCAGAATCTGCCCCGACGAGGTCGCCAGGCCGCGCCGCCGATAGCCGGCCGCCACCGCTTCACGCAGCGCCTCCAGCCCCACCGTCTCGTACCCGTGACCCGGCAGGTTCGCCGGCAACCGCTCCAGCGCCCGCACATAGGCCGCGTGCACATTGGGATCGGCCGGCAGAACGGCGGCGGTCAGGTCGATCAGGCCGGCCTTGTCCGTTGGCGTCGCCTCATGACGCGGCGCCGGTCCGGTCGGCAGGCTGGTGCGCGCGGCGGCGCCCTGCCCGCCCGTCAGGAACCCGTCGTCCCGCAAGCGCCCGTAGGCGGCCGAGACGGTCGTGCGGCTCAAGCCCAGCGCCTGAGCCAGTTCCCGTTCGCCGGGCAACCGCGCCGCCAAGGGCAGTCGGCCATCCAGAATCAGCAGTCGTACCGCCCCCGCCAGCTGCCGGTAGGCTGCGCCAGCACCCGGCGACCGCCAGGCGCCGAGATGGCGTGTCAGGGAAACAAGACCGATCGACCGCGACGACATGAGGCCAGAATGGCATAACTGGCTCTGTTTTCGATAGCCAGTTTGGCGCATCTGGTGGGTTTATGACCCGTCGCCTGATCCAACTGTTTATCGGCCTCGTCCTCTACGGCCTCTCCATCGCCCTGATCGTTCGTGCCGATCTCGGTCTGGATCCGTGGGACGTGCTGAACCAAGGGGTGTTCGAGCGGTTCGCGAAACCCAGCAGAGTCAGCTTCGGTCTGGTGGTCAATCTGATCGGTATGGCTGTGCTGCTGCTATGGATTCCCCTTCGCCAGAAGCCGGGGATCGGGACCGTGGCCAATGTGCTGGTCATCGGCACCGTCGCCAACTTGGGCCTGGACTGGATTCCGTCCGACCTGGGCCTACCGCTCCGGGCCGGCCTGCTGATCGCCGGCATCGTCCTGAACGGCGTGGCCAGCGGGGCCTATATCGGCGCGGGCCTTAGCCCCGGTCCCCGCGACGGCCTGATGACGGGCATCGTCGCGCGCACCAGCTGGCCGGTGAAATGGGTGCGGACGGCCATCGAAATGACCGTTATCGCCGTCGGCTGGCTATTGGGCGGCTCGGTCGGCTTGGGCACGGTGCTCTACGCCCTGACCATCGGCCCGTTGGTCCACGTCTTCCTGCCGCTGTTCACGATCCGTCGGTAGACTCCGTCAGTCTTGCTGCCGTCCGCCGGTTGATCGAGGCGAAGCGGCCTAATGCGAAAGTCGTCGCATCAAGGCCTTCACGGCCTTGGCGTGACCATGGTCCAGATCGCCCTCGGGATAGAGATCGATGCGGACCTGCGGCGTCAGCCCGCGTCCTTCAAGCGGATGGCCTTGCGGATCGACGTAAAGCTCCATCGGCATGGCGAAGCGCCAACCATTGGCGAGAACGACAGGGCTCTGATCGGAAAACGCGCCTCTCGTCCGGGTCCCGGCGTGCGTGATATTGGGCAATACCGTCATCATCTGGCTGAATGTCTCGCCGGCGCTGACGGTGATGTCGCTGGTCAGAAGCCAGACCGGGCCGTGATAGCCCGTTCGATTCGAAGGTCGCACCTCCACGACCTGCGGAGCGACGCCCGATCCCCAGCCCCTCTTGGTGTAGGCGACGCGCGGCTGGTCGGCGAAACGCGACGCGATCAACCGGCTGACAGAGTCATAACCGCCGCGATTGTTCGAGACATCCACGATGACCGCTCGCGCCCCGTGGAAAGCGATCATCGCCTCGTCGAGGGCGGCTTCCAGCAGCTCTGTGGAAGCGGCGTCCTCGGCGTCGAACCCTCCCATGGTCACGATCGCCAGATAGCCTACGCCGTCGTTCACCCCCCAGAAGACCCGGTTATTGGCGACGGCGTGACCTTCACCGTCAAGGATGGTCTGAAGGACGCCTTCGCGCCACGCGCCCAGCCACGCCCTCTCGGCCCTTGGCTCGGAGCGTGCGTTGACCGCGTCCAGGGTTCGTCCGCTCGACACCTGAAGGTCTTGCGCGCGGCCTTCGATTTCTGCGCTCAATTCGATATGTGCGTCATCCAGTCCTGATAGAAGGTCGGCGGCGGCGGCGAACGCCTGGCTGGGGGATGGTGTCTGTGAAAGACGCCCAAGCACCTCGCTGCGACGGGCTTGGAAATCGATCTTTCGAGCCTCGAAACCAGGATAGTAGGCCTGCATCAAATCCGAGATGGCCAGGACGGCGGCACGGTCGCTCGTATCTGGATGTTCGCAGGCCGGGGGCAGAGCCGGCAGCCCGTCGAACACATAGATGCTCGCCTGATCGTCGTGCGCTTCGGTCAAGCCTATGCCGTCAGCCACGGGGACGGCGGCGGCGAAGCTGTCTTTCAGATCTTCCCCATCGGGATCCGGCCAGCAGGCCCCGCCGGCCTCGTGATAGACCCGGATGTCTTGCCCGGCGCGGACGATCACCAGACCATAGCCGCGCGATCGGAACACGCCGTCCGGCGCCACGGACGGCATCGGTGATTGCTGGAGCAGGGCGGCGAGGGCGAAGGCGGCGATCATGCCGTTTCATCGCCTGCGCGAACGCTGTCGTCCAGACGGTTCTAGGGTTGAAGCCGATATCCGCCCGCATCGGTCAGCAGAAGACGCGCATGGCCCGGCTCGGGTTCGATCTTCTGGCGTAGGCGATAGATATGGGTTTCCAGCGTATGGGTCGTGACCCCGGCGTTGTAGCCCCAGACCTCGGTCAGCAGTTCTTCGCGCGACACCGGCTTGGCCCCGGCGCGATAGAGGTATTTCAAGATGTTGGTTTCCTTCTCGGTCAACCGCACCTTCTTGCCCTTGGTGTCCATCAGCACCTTGGCGGCGGGCCGGAACTCGTAGGGGCCGATGGTGAAGACCGCGTCCTCGGACTGTTCATGGCTGCGCAGATGGGCGCGGATACGCGCCAGCAGCACGGCGAACCGGAAGGGCTTGGTGACATAGTCGTTGGCGCCGGCGTCCAGACCCAAGATGGCGTCGGCGTCCGCCGATTGCGCCGTCAGCATGATGACCGGGGTCGAAACCCCGTCCTTGCGCAACAGGCGACAGGCCTCGCGGCCGTCCATGTCGGGCAGATCGACGTCCAGCAGAATCAGATCGGCGCGGATCTCGCGCCCCATCCGCACCCCATCCGTGGCGGTCGACGCCTGCTGGGTGCGAAACTCCTCATGCAGGTTCAGCTGCTCCGCCAAGGCCTCTCGCAGGTCGTCGTCGTCGTCGATGATCAGAATGGTCTTGGGCGTAGGCATGGGACAGACAATGGCGAGGCTTGGCCCCCGCGCCAAGGCTTGGGGGTGCGAATATTCACATCGGGTTACGAGCTAGAGGGCGTTTCGGGTCGATTTCGTTCCCCGAACAAGGCCGTTCCGACCCTGACGTGCGTCGCGCCGCACCGTATGGCGGTCTCGTAGTCGCCGCTCATGCCCATCGAAAGGACCGATAAACCGTTTCGTTCGGCCATGTCCCGCAACATCTGAAAATGTGGCTCTGCGTCCTGATCCGCCGGGGGAATGCACATCAGACCCTCGACCATCAGCCCGTAGGTGTCTCGGGCCGCCGCAATCAGGGCGTCGGCGGCGTCGGGCAGGACCCCGGCCTTCTGCGGTTCGGCGCCGGTATTGACCTGGACAAGGACGCGCGGCGATCGGCCGCGCTTTTCGCCCGCCTGCGCCAGGGCCCGCGCCAGCTTCTCGCGGTCCAGGGTCTCGATCACGTCGAACAGAGCGACCGCATCCTCGGCCTTGTTGGTCTGCAACGGGCCGATCAGCCGCAACTCCAGGCCCGGCAAGGCTGCGCGACGGTCCGCCCACCGTCCCTGCGCCTCCTGCACCCGGTTTTCGCCGAAGATCCGCTGACCCGTCGCAAGGATGGCGTCGATGGCCTCTGGGGCTTGCGTCTTGGAGACAGCAGTCAGGGTCACGCCCGCCGGATCCCGACCGGCCGCATGGCAGGCGGCGTCGATGCGCGCCCGCACCCCGGCGACCCTTTCGGCGATGGACGGGGCGGAAAAAGCGGAGGAAGAAGAGGTCATGATCCTGCCGGCCGGTTACAGCGACGATGCGCGCGCGCTCTGGAACGCCGCGACCGCTCTAAACCGCGCCGCCGCCGCTGTCAGCCCGGCCGCCGCGGCCTTGCCGCCGATGCTGTTCTTCACCGACCCGGATCGCACGCCACGACCGTGGGAGACGGCGGCGCGCCTGCCCGCCGGTTCGGCCGTGGTCTATCGCGCCTTTGGCGCCTCGAATGCCGTCGAGACGGGACATCGGCTTCGGGAAGCGACGGCCGGTCGGGACGTGAAATTGCTGGTCGGGCTGGACCCCAATCTGGCCGAGGCGATCGACGCCGACGGGCTCCACCTGCCCGAACGGGCCGCGGAGCAGGCCATGCGCATCCGCTCGGACCGACCCGACTGGATCCTGACGGCAGCCTGGCATGGCTCTTCGCCCGCACCCGAAGACCTGAACGCCGTGATCCTGTCGCCGGTGTTTCCGGCGGGCGGTGCGTCCGCCGGCAAACCCGCCTTGGGCGTCGCGGCATTCGAACAGCATGTGAAAGCCGCCCGCCTGCCCGTCTATGCGCTGGGCGGCGTCATGCCAGACAACGCAGCAATGCTCGCACACACAGGCGCTTGCGGCCTGGGGGCGGTAAATGCGATCCAGTCGGCGTTTCGCTGACCGGTCGAGATCAGAACTTGAAGATGGTTTCCAGACGGACGCGGGGCTGGGCCCGGCCGTTGGTTTCGGGCGCACGGGCCGGATCGGCTTCCGGTGTGCTGACGGCGGCGGCGGCGCCGACACGCAGGCGGTCGTTCAGCCGATAATAGGCGCCGGCCTCGACATCACCCCATTCGGTCTCGCGGCCGACGGGCTGATTGAGGTTGAAATCCAGACCCCACCGGCCGCGGTCGTTCAGGCGAAGACCGCGACGCTGCGGCGCTGGCGTGTTGCGTTGCGCCGCCTGGGCTTCCGACAGAGAGACTGTGGACCGGCTCTGGGCGAGCGCGGACGTCGACGCAGCCATCGCCGTCGTCGCCATCATCACAGCCAGGAAAACACCGAACCGCATACCAAATCCTTCGAACCCCGCCATGAGGCGACGTTTCATCCCTGAACCGACCTTATATGGTCGTGAGCCCCGCGATTAGACACCGGGCGTCTGCGCGGTCAACGCAATGGGCCGGCGATAACAAGGTTCCCACGCATTGTTGTCGGCGTATGTGTCTCAAGCGTCACGGGATTCGGGCGGATTCCGGCGAAATCTCACACGCCCTTCGCAAAACACCGCCACGCGCGATGCGACGGGAACCGACTTCGCCTTGTCATCGCCCCTTTTCGCCGTGTTATAGAGCCTGGCAGTCGGCATTCCTCATGCCGTGCGCGCGTGCGGGCGAGGGCTCTCACGTCCCTGAGTTTACGGAGACTTCTCTTGATGAGCCTCAACAAGGCCCTGGTTCGGAACGTCGCGGTCGTGCTGGTCTCGGGCGTGGCCCTGGGCGCGTCCCTGTCGGCCTGCTCGAGCATTCCCTTCGTCGGCGGCAAGAAGTCTGCGCCCAAGACGAACGTGCAACAGGGCATCGGCGTGAACGCCTTCCTGTGGCGCGCCTCGCTGGACACCCTCAGCTTCATGCCGCTGCTGACCGCCGATCCGTGGGGCGGCGTCATCAACTATGACTGGTACATCAACCCCCAGACGCCGAACGAGCGCTTCAAGGCGACCGTCTTCATCCTGGACACCCGTCTGCGCGCCGACGCGCTGAATGTCACGGTGACCAAGGAAGTTAAGGGCACCGATGGTCAGTGGACCGCCGCCCCGGTCGCCGCCCAGACCGAGGCCGATCTGGAAAACGCCATCCTGACTAAGGCGCGCCAGCTGAACCTGTCGAACGCCGGTTAAAGCCGGCACTCGCATTATTTTGGCGCTATCGCCATGCGGGCTACTTGAGCGCCGACTGGTTTAGTTTCGTCGGACCTGCTGGGAACGCCGAAACGTATTACTTCTTGGGCGCTGTCGTCCTTCGGGCTAGTTGAGCCGGGAGGGCGTCAGCGCCCTTTCGACTTTCAGGACGACCGTGGCCCGTTACGAACCCAAGACCGCCGAACCCCGCCAGCAGGCCCGATGGGCCGAGGCCTCCGCCTTCGTCACGAAGGACACCGGTCGGCCGAAATACTATGTGCTCGAGATGTTCCCCTATCCGTCGGGCAACATCCACATGGGTCACGCCCGCAACTATGTGATGGGCGACGTGGTGGCGCGGTCCAAGCGCGCGCAAGGGTACGACGTTCTGCACCCGATGGGCTGGGACGCCTTCGGCATGCCGGCCGAGAACGCGGCCATGGAGCGCGGCATCCATCCCAAGGGTTGGACCTATTCCAACATCGCCAACATGCGCGAGCAGCTGAAGCTGCTGGGTCTGTCGCTGGACTGGTCGCGCGAGTTCGCCACCTGCGACCCGGAATACTACGGCAAGCAGCAGGCTTGGTTCCTGGAGCTGTATCGGCGCGGTCTGGTCTATCGCAAGGATGCGGTGGTCAACTGGGATCCGGTCGACAACACGGTCCTGGCCAACGAACAGGTGATCGACGGACGCGGCTGGCGCTCGGGCGCCCTGGTGGAGAAGCGCAAGCTGAACCAGTGGTTCTTGCGCATCACCGACTATGCCGACGACCTGATCGACGGCCTGAAGACCCTGGACCGCTGGCCGGAAAAGGTCCGGCTGATGCAGGAGAACTGGATCGGCAAGTCCAAGGGCGCGACCCTGTGGTGGGATATCGCCGAGGCGCCGGCCTTCTTGCCCGCCTCCCCCGAGGGCGAACCCAACCACGCCCGCGATCCGATCGAGGTCTACACCACCCGCCCCGACACCTTGTTCGGCGCCAGCTTCCTGGCCCTGGCCCCCGATCATCCTCTGACCAAGGCCATCGCCGAACACCGACCGGACGTGGCGGACTTCATCAAGTCTTGCGCCCAGGCCGGCACCAGCGAAGCCGAGATCGAAAAGGCCGAGAAGCTAGGCGTGGATCTGGGCGTTCGCGTCCGCCATCCCTTCGATCCGGACAAGACCCTGCCCGTCTGGGCGGCCAACTTCGTGCTGTCGACCTATGGTTCGGGCGCCATCTTCGGCTGCCCGGCCCACGACCAGCGGGACCTGGATTTCGCCCGCAAATACGATCTGCCGGTGACGCCGGTGGTCAAATCCGACGACGCCGAGACGGTCGAGATCGGGACCGAGGCCTATGTCGGGCCGGGCCGCATCTTCAACTCCGGCTTCCTGGACGGAATGGACGTCGAGGCCGCCAAGGCCGCCGCCATCGCCAAGGTCGAGGCCGCCGGCCAGGGCCGCGCCGAAACCATCTACCGCCTGCGCGACTGGGGCGTTTCGCGCCAGCGTTACTGGGGCTGCCCCATCCCGATCATCCACTGCCCGTCGTGCGGCCCGGTGGAGGTTCCCGCCGACCAGCTGCCGGTCGTCCTGCCCGATGACGTGACCTTCGACGTGCCCGGCAATCCGCTGGATCGCCACCCGACCTGGAAGCACGTCCAATGCCCGTCGTGCGGCCAGGATGCGACGCGCGAGACCGACACGCTGGACACCTTCGTCGATTCCAGCTGGTACTTCGCCCGCTTCACCGACCCGACCGCCGCCGATCCGATCGACAAGGCCGCCGCCGACCGCTGGCTGCCGGTGGACCAGTATATCGGCGGGGTCGAGCACGCGGTGCTGCACCTGCTTTACGCCCGCTTCGTCACCCGCGCCCTGACCGACGCCGGCCTGATGTCGGTCAAGGAGCCGTTCGCCGGCCTGTTCACACAAGGCATGGTGGTCCACGAGACCTATCGCCGGGCCGACGGCGCCTGGGTCGAACCCACCGACGTCGACCTGCGCAACGACAACGGCGTGCGCAGCGCCCGCCAGATCTCGACCGGCGAGACCCTGACGATCGGCGACATCGAAAAGATGTCCAAGTCCAAGAAGAACGTCGTCGCCCCGGCCGAAATCCTGGAAAGCCACGGCGTCGACGCCGGCCGCCTGTTCGTCCTGTCCGACAGCCCGCCCGAGCGCGACGTGCAGTGGACGCCCGGCGGCGTCGAGGGCGCCAGCCGCTTCGTCCAGCGCACCTGGACCCTGTTCGACGGCTTTGATCCCGCGATCGCCGGCGACGACAAGGCCAACGCCGCGCTGCGCCGCGAGACGCACAAGGCCATCAAGGCTGTGTCCGAGGGCGTCGAAGGCTTCCGCTTCAACTCCGCCATCGCCAAGCTGTACGCCTTCGTCGCCACTGTGCGCGACAACACCAAGGCGGGCGGCGACGCCAAACGTCAGGCCCTGTCGGCTCTGGCCCGGCTTATCGCCCCCTTCACCCCGCACCTGGCCGAAGAAGCCTGGACGCGTCTGGGTGAGGACGGGATGGTTCTGGACGCACCGTGGCCTGTGTGGGACGCTGCGCTCGCGGCTGATGATCAGGTTGCCTTGCCCATTCAGATCAGCGGAAAACGTCGAAGCGAGGTCTGGGTGCCCATGAACGCGGACAATGCAAGCGTGGAAACAGCGGCCTTGGCCAACACTGCGATCCAGACCTACCTGACAGCCAACAATTTAACGGTCAGCAAAATCATCGTGGTGCCCAATCGCATTGTTAATCTGGTGACAAAGTAATGCGCGTCGCGACGGTCCTTGCGGTTCTGCTGTCGCTAGGACTGGCGGCGTGCGGCTTCACCCCCATGTACGCCGAACCGGCGACCGGATCGGCCCTGCGGCGCATCGCGGTCGAAACCCAGGACAACCGCCTGGGGTATCGGCTGCGCGAACAGCTGGAAGACGCCCTGGCCTGGGACCGCGGCGCGGCGCCCCTGTACCGCCTGACCACCCAGGTCGAGCAGAACCGTCGCTCGCTGGGCCGCCGGATCGACGACACCGCCACACGTTACGAACTGACGGTCAAGGCGACCTGGACCCTGACGCCCACGTCCGGCGCCGCGCCCGTCAGCGGCGTCGAGACGGTGACCACCACCTACGCCGCCGCCGACCAGCCCTATGCCGCCATCGCCGCCCAGCAGGACGGCGAGGAACGCGCCGCCGCCGAGCTGGCCCGCCTGATCCGGCTTGATCTGATGCAGGCGCTCTCGGGCCGGTGAGCCTCCGATGATCCTCGCCAAACGCCCCGAGATCGAGCGGTTCCTGAAGGCGCCGGATCCCGCCATCCGCGCGGCGGTCATCCACGGCAAGGACCGCTCTGGCGTCGCCGAACGCGCCGAGATCCTGTGCCGCACCGTCACGCCTGATCTGAACGACCCCTTCAACGTCACCGTCCTGACCGACAGCGACATCGACGCCGACGAGACCCGGCTGGAAGAAGCCCTGACCGCCATGTCCCTGATGGGCGGGCGCCGTCTGGTGCGCATCCGCCTTTCGATGCTGAAGCCCGGCGTGGACAAGGCTGTGGCCGCCGCCGTCAAGGTTCACGCCGCCGGCGGCTATAATCCCGACGCCATGCTGGTGGTCGAGGCCGATCAGCTGGGCCGCGAATCCACCCTGCGAAAGACCGCCGAGAAGGAGAACGGGGCCGTCGGCATCGTCTGCTATGAGGACGAGACCGGCGACGTCGCCCGCATGACGCGCGAGGCCCTGGCCGCCGACAAGGTCGGCCTGACCGCCGACGCCCTGGACCGGTTTGTCGCCCGTCTGCCGCGCGAACGGGGCCTGATGCGCCAGGAGATCGAGCGCCTGGCACTGTTCATCGGCCCCGGCTCTGGCCGCACCATCGACGTCGACCTGCTGGAGCAGCATCTGGGGGTCGAGCCTGACGCCTCCCTGTCCGATGCGGCGCTCCAGGCGTTCGGCGCACGCCCCGGCCCGGCCCAATCCGGCCTGCGTCGCGCCTTCGCCGAGGGCGAATCCTCGGTTCTGGCCGTGCGATCCGCCGCCCTGCACCTCGGAAAGCTGCGCCGAATCAATATCTTGCAGGCCAACGGCGCAAACGCCAAGGAGGCCGCCAAGGCCGCAGGCGTCTTCTGGAAACAGGAGGCTGAAATGCTGCGCCAGGCGCGATCCTGGCGTCTTGAGGCGCTGGACGAGGTTCTGGACAGCATCAACACCGCCGACGTCGCCACCAAGACGACCGGCATGCCGGATCAGCTGATCGCCGAACGCCTGCTGCTGGAAATCGCCGGCCGCGCCCGCCGCCTCGGCCTCTGACGAGACAGCCGGCGCGTCGCTTCCCCACCGCACGGAAAGGTGATGCGACGCCGCTTCCGCACCCCGACGAAG
Source organism: Brevundimonas sp. KM4 (assembly GCF_000964075.1). NCBI lineage: Bacteria > Pseudomonadati > Pseudomonadota > Alphaproteobacteria > Caulobacterales > Caulobacteraceae > Brevundimonas > Brevundimonas sp. KM4. The sequence continues at coordinate 28,541 of NZ_JZRG01000014.1, forward strand.
GGGCGCTCCAGGCGGCGATCAGCCCCGCTTCGACGCCTTGCGGAAGGCGGGCTTGGCCATGGCCACATTGCGCGCCGCGACGCTTTTTTCCTCGGCCTTGGCGCCGGGCTGGGCGCTGAAGCCATGCCCGGCCCTGGCCTTCTTGGCGGCGAGCGCCTGTCTCAGCTTGTCGGCGGCGGTGGGCGTCTTGTCTTCGGTCATGCGCCCATCCCTAGCACGTCTGCGTCCTCAGCCGCGCATCAAACGCCGGCACAGGTCATCCAGCTGCTCCAGCGAGCCGTACTGGATGGTCAGATCGCCCTTGCCGTTGCGATCCGACAGCTGGACCTTCAGGCCCAGGGCGTCGGCCAGGTCCTGCTGCAGGGCGACCACGTCGGCCGACCCCGCGCCCGCCTTGCTCCGGCCCGAAGACGCCTTGGTCGGCTTGGGCCCCTCGACCGCGCGCCGCGCCAGGGCCTCGGTCTCGCGCACGCTCAGGCCGTTGACGAAGGCGATATCGGCCAGCTCCGCCGGGTCGGGCGTGTTGATCAGCGCGCGCGCGTGACCGGCCGACAGCTTGCCCTCGCGCACATAGAACAGCACCCGCTCGGGCAGTTGCAGCAGGCGCAGGGTGTTGGCGACATGGCTGCGGCTCTTGCCCACGACGCCCGCAACCGCGTCCTGCGTCCGGCCAAACCGCTCCATCAGAACGCGATAGGCCTCGGCCTCTTCCAGCGGATTCAGGTCGGCGCGCTGGACGTTCTCGACGATGGCGACCTCGAACACCTCGACGTCGTCCATCTCGTGGATCACGATCGGCACCTCGGTCAGGCGCGCGGCCTGCGAGGCGCGCCAGCGGCGTTCGCCAGCGATGATCTGCCAGACGCCGTCCTCGCCCGGCTGGCTGCGCACCAGGATGGGCTGCAGCACCCCCTTGTCGCGGATCGAGGCGGTCAACTCCTCCAGATCCTCCTGACGGAAGGTCTTGCGCGGCTGGTCGGGATTGGGTTTCAGGCTCTCGATCGGCACGCGCTGCACGCCGGCCGGCACGGGCGCGTCGGGCGCCGTCGGCGCCTCTGCGTTCTCGCCCATCAATGCCGACAGGCCGCGGCCCAGACCTCTTTGTCGTTCAGCCAAGATACGGTTCCGTTTCTGTCAAATCTTGAGGGGCGGCTCAGGCCGCCAGCTTCAGCCGTTCGCGTTCGCGCTTCACCACTTCGCGCGCCAGACGCAGATAGGCCTGGCTGCCGGCGCATTTCAGATCATAGATCAGGGCCGGCTTGCCGAACGACGGCGCCTCGGCCACGCGCACATTGCGTGGGATGACGCTGTCATAGACCTTGTCGCCGAAGTGGGCGCGCACATCATTGGCCACCTGCCCCGACAGGGCGCTGCGGCGATCGAACATGGTCAGGACCAGACCCTGGATTTCCAGCGCCGGGTTAAGGCTGTGCTTGACCATGTCGACGGTGCGCATCAGCTGGCTTAGGCCCTCCAGCGCAAAGAATTCACACTGCAGCGGCACCAACACCGCATCCGCCGCCGCCATGGCGTTCAGCGTCAGAAGGTTCAACGACGGCGGACAGTCGATCAGCACATAGTCATACGCGGTAGGGCCGTCGTCGTGCGACCGCAGCGCGTCACGCAGCCGATAGGAGCGGCGATCAGCCTGGCTTAGTTCGATTTCCACGCCCGACATGTCGGCGTCGGCCGGCACGATCCACAGGCCGGGAACGGTCGTCTGGACCGCCGCATCGTCGATCGACCGCTTGTCGACCACCACGTCGTAGATGGTCACGCGCCGTGTTTCACGTGGAACACCCAATCCGGTGGAGGCGTTGCCCTGCGGGTCCATGTCCACGATCAGCACCTTTTCGCCGATCGCCGCCAGGGCCGTGCCCAGATTGATGGCGGTCGTCGTCTTGCCCACGCCGCCCTTCTGGTTCGACACGGCAAGGACCCGGGCGGGCTGCTTCTTACGACCTGGTGCGGGCACGTCGAACACTCCGGATTGTCACGATGCGGCCGCGCGGGTCGCTCTGCGACGGGGCCAGTTCAGCTTCGAAATGCCAGGATTTCCCCGCCTCGATCAACTCGGATTCGGCCTTTTCGCCCTTCAGAAACAGACCTTGTGCACCCCTTTGAAAGTAGGGCTGTGCATAACCCAACAGTTTGTCCATCGGGGCCACGGCGCGGGCGGTGACGATGTCACACGTCACGGACTGCGCTTCAGCCCGACCGACGATGACCGTTGCCGGCAAGGACAGCGCATCCACCACTTCCTGAAGAAATCGACAGCGCTTCGCCAAGCTATCGATCAGCCAGACATGCGCCCCTTCCCGCCCCTTCAGCATGATGGAAAGGACCAGTCCGGGAAAGCCGGCCCCTGCCCCCATATCCGCCCAAGTCTTCGCGTCCGGCGCTAGATCCAGCAGTTGCGCACTATCCCAGACATGGCGGTTCCAGAAGTCCGGCAGACTGTCCGGGCCGACCAGATTCATCACCGCATTGGCCTCGACCAACCGCAGTCGAAAGGCCTCGAGGTCGGCGATCTGTTCCGCAGATGCATTGGCGCGTACGCGGAACGCCTCTTGTTCTGCCTCCAACATCAAGCGGCGACCGACGCCTTGGGCGCGCGCTTCACATAGGCCAAGAGCGCCGTCAAAGCGCCAGGCGTCATGCCCTCGATCCGGCCAGCCTGGCCCAAGGTGCGCGGTTGGACGCGCGCCAGCTTTTCCTTCACCTCATTCGACAAGCCGCCAACGACGCCATAGTCGAGATCGGTCGGAAGCGTCAGTCCCTCCTCCGCCTTCAGCGCATCCACACCCTGCGACTGTCGATCCAGATAGTTGGCGTAGCCAGCGTCGATTTGAATCTGCTCGCGAACATCATCGGTCCAGTCGCCGATGACGGGCACGGCCGAAACGAACTGATCCAAAGTCACATCGGGGAAGGCGAGCAGTTCGCGCATCGACCGTCGCCGACCGTCAGCATTGACCGAAATGCCGAGCGCGCCAGCCTCGTTGGGCGTGAACAGTGTTTCACGTGAAACAGCACTCGCTGCCGCAAGCGCCGAGGCCTTGGCGTCAAACCGAATGCGCCGCTCATTGCCGACGATGCCCAGCTCGATCGCAAAGGGTGTGAGCCGAAGGTCGGCATTGTCCGCTCGCAGGGTCAGCCGGTATTCCGCTCGGCTTGTGAACATCCGATACGGTTCGGTGACGCCGCGCGTCACCAGATCGTCGATCATGACGCCGATATAGGCCTGATCACGCCCCAGGATCACCGGCTCCTGCCCGGCCGCTGACCGCGCGGCGTTCAGCCCCGCCATCAGACCCTGAGCCGCCGCTTCCTCATAGCCGGTCGTGCCGTTGATCTGTCCGGCAAGATACAGCCCGGGACGCTTCTTGACCTCCAGCGCCGCTGTCAGCTCGCGCGGATCGACGTAGTCGTATTCGATGGCGTAGCCGTATCGGAAAACCTCAACCGCTTCCAGGCCGGGAATGGTGCGTAGGAAGGCGAGTTGCGTCGGCTCCGATACCGAGGTCGAAATTCCATTCGGATACACCGTCGGATCGTCCAAGCCTTCCGGCTCCAGGAAAATCTGATGGCTGGTCTTGTCGGCGAACCGAACAACCTTGTCCTCGATCGACGGACAATACCGCGGCCCCCGTCCCGACAGCTTGCCGCCATAGACAGCGCTCTCGCCCAGATTCTCCGCGATGATCCGGTGAGTCTCTTCGGTCGTGTGGGTCACGCCGCAGGCGATCTGAGGCACGTCGATCCGGTCGGTCAGGAATGAAAAGGCTGACGGCGTATTGTCCGCTTCCTGCATTTCCAGCCGGTCCCAGGCGATCGTCCGACCGTCCAGGCGTGCGGGCGTGCCTGTCTTCAGACGTCCCATCATCAGGTCGGCGGCATGAAGATCGGCGGCCAGACCCGTCGAGGGCTCCTCACCATGCCGCCCCGCCGGCGTTCGCTCGTCGCCGCGATGGATGACCCCGTTCAGGAAGGTGCCGGTCGTCAGGACGACTGCCGCAGCCCGAACCGTCTCTCCGTCGCCGGTCACGACGCCGACGACCCGATTACCTTCAAGAATAAGCCGCTCGGCCGTCCCCGCCATCAGAGTCAGGTTGGGCGTGCCCTTCAGTTCGGCCTGCATGGCCTCGCGGTAGAGGCGGCGGTCGATCTGGCTGCGCGGGCCCCGAACGGCGGCGCCTTTGGATCGGTTAAGCAGGCGGAATTGGATGCCGGACACATCGGCCAGCCGTCCCATGACGCCGTCCATGGCGTCGATCTCGCGAACCAGATGGCCCTTCCCCAGCCCTCCGATGGCCGGGTTGCACGACATCTCGCCAATCGTCTCCAGCTTCTGGGTCAACAGAACCGTGTTGGCGTCGGCGCGCGCAGAAGCCGCCGCCGCTTCACAGCCGGCATGGCCGCCGCCGATAACGACGACGTCGAACACGAGATCAGAGGAAGAATTCATGGCCGCCACATAAGCCAAAACGCGTATGATCGCCAGAGGTGGGCTAATCGGATCGGCTCGCGACCCGCCTCTGTTTCACGTGAAACGCTGGTATGGCTGGACCTACTTTCCGATACAAAAGGTCGAGAAGACTTCGCCCAGAATGTCCTCGACGCCGATCGCACCGGTGACGCGGGCCAGAGCGTCGGCAGCCCGTCTCAGATCATCGCCAGCCATTTCCGGCGCGACATTGATCGCAACGCGCGCGGCGTCGACGCTTTCCAGCGCCTCAAGCAAACGCAGCCGATGCCGTTCCTGGGTCACAGCTGGGAAGTCAGCGCCTGACAGATCTTGCGCAAGACGGGCAGCAATCCAGTCCCGAAGCTCGGCCAAGCCATCGCCAGTGGTGGTGCTGACCGCCAGAGTCTCATGGACGCCGCGTGCTAAACTGAGGCCAAGGTCGGACTTGGTCGCCACGATCAGATCGTCATCCTTGACGTAACCTGCAGCCACCCCTTCAGGGTCGCCAGGCGCACGGATCCAAAGACGCAAGTCGGCTTGTTCGGCGCGCATCCGGGCGCGGCGCACACCCTCTGCCTCGACCGGGTCATCGCTGTCTCTCAAGCCAGCCGTATCCGACAAGGTCACGGCATAGCCGCCGATCACCAGATCGGCGTCCAGCACATCACGCGTGGTGCCGGCGATCGGCGTCACGATGGCCGCTTCACGCGCAACCAGCGCATTGAACAGCGACGACTTGCCGGCGTTCGTCTCTCCGATCAGGACGATGCGATAGCCTTCCCTCACCCGTTCGCCACGCCGCCCCGTATCGACCGCGCGTCGCAGGTCGGCGCCGAGTCGGTCCAGCACTGGCCCCGCCGTACGGGCCAGATTGTCCGGCACCTCTTCATCGGGAAAATCGATCTCCGCCTCGACCAAGGCCAAGGCTTGAAGAAGGTCACGACGGAAACCGGCATAGGTCTCGCTCAGTTTTCCGTCCAACTGCCCCAAGGCTTGTTTGGCCTGGGCGCTGGTTTCTGCATCGATCAGATCGGCGACCGCCTCGGCCTGCGCCAGATCCATGCGGCCGTTCTGGAAGGCGCGGCGCGTAAACTCGCCGGGGTCGGCCGGGCGCAAGCCCAGCGCGATCAAGGCGCGGCTGGCGGACTCGACAATCGCCCGACCGCCGTGAAGATGCAGCTCGGCGGCATCCTCACCCGTATAGCTGTTGGGCGCGACGAAACGCAGCACCAGCGCTTGGTCGATGTGATCGCCGGCATGGCTGAGATCGCGCACGGACGCCATGCGCGGTTTCACGCGGGTTGCGCCCAGCGCCGTCAACGCGGTCTCGACGCCGGGGCCCGACAGACGGATCACCGCAATGGCCCCTTGGCCGGACGGCGTCGCCAAGGCGAAGATGGTGTTGATCATCAACTCAGACCGAGCGGCTCCGAAGCGAGCGCGTGCTCACTTCACCGCCGCTTCCATCAGCCGACGGAACTGGTCATGGGCCTGGAGGCCGAAGCTGGTCCAGGTTTTCATCAGTTCGTCAGGCTGCATAGCGGCGACATTGGCCTCCATCCGCTTCTGCATCTCCGCGACCATGGCGTCGTTCAGCGGCGTCACGTCCGGCAGACCGAGGAATGCGCGCGCCTCCGCCGGTGTGCACTCGACTTCCACATTGACCTTCATTGCGCGATTTCCTGTTTCACGTGAAACGCTTCTTCCATCCTGACGCCGCACGCGCGGCGCGCGGCTACCTCAGGAAAAACGGATCAGGTGTTCATCGACTGGAAGAAGTCCGAGTTGTTCTTCGACTGACGAAGCTTGTCGAGTAGGAACTCGATCGCGTCCTGCGGACCCATGGGGTTCAGGATGCGGCGCAGGACATAGGTCTTGGCCAGCTGATCCTTCGGCGTGATCAGGTCCTCCTTGCGGGTGCCGGACTTCAACACGTCGATGGCGGGGAAGATGCGCTTGTCGGCGACCTTGCGATCCAGCACGATTTCCGAGTTGCCGGTGCCCTTGAACTCTTCGAAGATCACTTCGTCCATGCGGCTGCCGGTGTCGATCAGGGCCGTGGCGATGATGGTCAGCGAACCGCCCTGCTCCACATTGCGGGCCGCGCCGAAGAAGCGCTTGGGCCGTTGTAGGGCGTTGGCGTCCACACCGCCCGTCAGCACCTTGCCCGACGAGGGGACGGTGGCGTTGTAGGCCCGGCCCAGACGCGTGATGGAGTCGAGCAGGATCACCACGTCCTTCTTGTGCTCGACCAGACGCTTGGCCTTTTCGATCACCATTTCGGCGACCGCGACGTGGCGGGTGGCCGGCTCGTCGAAGGTGGAGGCGACAACCTCGCCCTTCACCGTGCGCTGCATGTCCGTCACTTCTTCGGGACGTTCGTCGATCAGCAGGACGATCAGCAAGACTTCCGGGTGGTTCCGCTCGATCGACTTGGCGATGTTCTGCAACATCACCGTCTTACCCACGCGCGGCGGCGCCACGATCAGGCAGCGTTGGCCCTTGCCCAGAGGCGCGACGATATCGATGACCCGGCCGGAGCGATCCTTCAGCGTCGGATCCTGGATTTCCATGTGCAGCCGCTCTTCGGGATAGAGGGGCGTCAGGTTGTCAAACAGGACTTTGGTCTTGACCGCTTCGGGGTCTTCCAGATTGATCGTGTCGACCTTGAGCAAGGCGAAGTAGCGTTCGCCTTCGCGCGGCGCGCGGACGGCCCCGTGGACGGTGTCGCCCGAACGCAGGCCGAAGCGGCGGATCTGCGACGGCGAGACATAGACGTCGTCCGGCCCCGGCAGATAGTTGGCGTCCGAGCTGCGCAGAAAGCCGAAGCCGTCCGGCAGGATTTCCAGCACGCCGTCGGCGATGATCTCGACTTCTTCGTCGGCCAGGGCCTTCAGGATCGCAAACAGCAAATCCTGTTTGCGCAGGTTCGAGGCGTTCTCGACCTCCAGCTGTTCGGCGAAGGCGACCAGGTCGGCCGGGGTCTTCTCGTTCAGTTCGGCGAGTGTGATGCGGCCGTTGGCGACGACGGGCTCGCCGTCCTCTTCGTCGTCCGCCGTCGTATCCACGCCGGAATCGGCGCCCGCCGCCTCGCCGGCTTCGTGCGCGGCCCCGTGATGGGTGGGGATTTCAACCTCCACGCCTTCGGTCTCGGGGGTGTCGGTGTTGGTGTCGCGGACGTCGGTCATGATGCAGGCTCGCGGGCGCACGCGGCCAGACGGCTGCGGCGCGGGTCTCTGAAAATGTCTGGCCGTAAGGCCGAAGGGATGTGCGACGGGCTCCCGCTGGCTACAAGGCCTGCAGGCGTCACGAAAGAGAGGGACTGCCGGCGCAGGACGCCAAACGGTTCGCCGCCAGCGGAACCACAGGCGGCGGGTCAGGTCAAGCGGAGCCGCTTAACGGAACGTCCACTCGGTCGTCACCGAAAGCACCATGACGATCGCCAGAACGAACGGAACCTCATTCGTCATGCGCCAGAACTTGCCCGAATATTTCGACGTGCCGGCCGCGATCTTCTTCCTTTGGGCCGCCAGGAAGCCATGCCAGCCGCTGAGCAGGAAGACGCCCGCCAGCTTGGCGACCATCCACGGCTCGGCCAGGAAGGCGGCGCCGCGCGCCGAGACGTCGAGATGGATCAACCACAGACCGAAGACCCAGGCCAGGATCATCGCCGGGGTCAGTATGATGCGCAGCAGCCGCGTCTGCCACAGGCGCAGCAGGCCCTGCATCTCGCTTATCAGCGGTTCGGACTTGGCGTTCTGCTCGGCGTCATAGGCGTAGAGCCGAGGCAGGAACAAAAGGCCCGCCATCCAGGCGATCACCGCCAGAATGTGCAGCCCGCGTGCGAGATCGTAGGTGTTCATGCCGCCTGCCTTGCCTTGCGATGCGGACAGGCCTTCCAGTCCGCCTTGCACCCCTGACCGAACGGCGCGACGCCTCTGTAGGACAGTGCGTCCACCGCCGCATCGGCCAAGGCGTCGATGAACAGCGGCGCGATCCCGACCGCCGGCGCCCGCAAATAAGGACTGGCCCCTTTTTCGTGGGCCAGTTCGCCGTATTCAATATCCAGCTCGACCAGGGTCTCGATATGCTCCGAGACGAAGGCGATAGGCGTGACGACGACGCCGACGCCGTCCTTGGCCGCCGTTTCAATGGCTTCAGGCGTTGACGGGCCCAGCCATTTCATCGGTCCGACGCGGCTCTGGTAGCAGATGGCGTGGTCGATCGGCCCGCGCTGCGCCTCGATGGCGGCGACGACGGCGGCGACCGTCGTCTCGATCTGCTCCTGATAGGGATCGCCTTTGCCGGTCACCAGCGTCTCGGGAATGCCGTGGGCGGAGAACAGCACCCGCACCGGCTGGCCCACCGCCTCGTCCAGCTTCTCACCGATCGCCTTGGCCTGGGCCTCGACCCAGCCTGTCGCGGCCGGATAGCAGCAGACAGCGCGGCTGACGCCCGGCCCGGCATAGGCGGCGTTCCAGGCCTTCAACGAGGATTCCGTCGTCGTGGTCGAAAACTGCGGATAGAGCGGCAGCAGGACGACTTCGTCGGGTCCGAACGCGGCGACCTCGGCCGCCGTCTCTTCGGTCAGCGGATGCCAGTAGCGCATGGCGATGAAGACCTTGACCTCATCGCCGCCCAGCCGCGCGCCAAGCACCGCCTGCAAAGCCTCGGCCTGCCGACGGGTCTCAGGCAGCAGCGGCGATCCGCCGCCCATCAGGGCGTAGTTGGCCTGGGCGCTGGTTTCGCGCCGGCTGGCGATCAGCTTGGCCAGAGGCGTGCGGAAAATCCCCGGAAGACCGATGATGGCCGGATCGTTGAACAGGTTGAAAAGGAACGGCTTGACCGACGCCTGATCGTCCGGCCCGCCCAGATTGAACAGCACCACCGCAATGCGGCGGCCGGGATTCGCATCGCTCATTGGGCGCCGATCCGTCTCAGAGCCTGTTCGACATGGTCGATCGGCACGTCCGGCAAAATGCCGTGGCCCAGGTTGAACAGCCAGGGCCCCTGCCCCCAGGCCTCCATCAGCTGATCGACGCGTCGGTCCAGCAGATCCCCGCCGGCGCGCAACAACAGCGGGTCGAGCGCCCCCTGGATCGGCTTGATCTGCTGCACGCGTTTACCGACCTCGAGCGGGCAGGCGGTGTCCAGGGCGACGGCGTCGACCTCGACCGCCTCAGCATACCGCTCTGCAAGCGCCGCAGAGCCCCTTGGGAAGCCGATGAGGGGTACGGTGACCCCCAGCTCCCGCGTACGCTTCACCAGCGCCTGGTGGGGCTTCAGGACCAGTCTTTCGAACAGATCGTCCGGCAGACCCTCGGCCCAGCTCTCGAAGATCTTCAGAACCTGGGCGCCGGCGTCGGCCTGCATCTTCAGATATCGGGCCGTGGCCTCGACCAGAACCTCCAGCGTCTCATCGACGCGCTCGGGATCGGCATAGGCATAGGTGCGGGCCTGGGCGCGCTCGCCCTTGCCGATGGTGCGCGCCTGGCCGTCCAGCATATAGGTCGCCACGGTCCAGGGCGCGCCGGCGAAGCCGATCAGGGCCCGCTCAGGCTCCAGGGTCGCGCGCACGATCGACAGGGTCTCGCCCACCGCCGACAAATGCTCGCCTGCCGCCGGAGCGAGCTCGGCCATCCGACCCGGGATCGGCATTTCGCCCAAACGCGGCCCCTCCCCCGTCTCGAACCAGACGTCCTGGCCCAGGGCGCGCGGGATCAGCAGGATGTCGGCGAAGACGATGGCCGCATCGAAGCCGAACCTCCGCATGGGCTGAAGCGTCGCCTCGGCGGCCATTTCGGGGTTCAGACAGAAGGCGATGAAGTCGGGCGCCTCGGCCCTCAGCTTGCGATACTCCGGCAGATACCGACCGGCCTGGCGCATGAACCACACCGGCGGACGCTCCAACGTCTCCCCGCGGAGAGTCCGAAGCACCAGGGGTGTCGGATCGGCAGTCTGGGTCTGATCGGTCATGCCGGAGGATTAAGGTCACAGCCCCCCGCTCTCAATCCCTAATCAGATTAAGAATTAAAAGATTCGAAGTGGCAGGTAGGGCGGTGGAATGGCGGGGATGACTCGATCGCCGGCGGCGGAACAAAAGCGGATATCCACGCCTGGCGTATCCTTAACGGGGATGTCGAAACGACTGATCCCGCCGGTGGACAATCCCTAACGAAACCTTAACGGTCAAGGGTTTGCGGGGGCTTGCGGCTGTGAACGCGGTTAAGCGTCGTTAACCTTTCATTAGGATTTTCCACAGCGGTTGGAAATTCGGTTTTCCGCCTTGGGATGATCCAGCGGCCGACGACCGATGCGATCCACCATCATCCCCGCTCGCGGGCGGATCGATCAGCGGCTAAGAAAACGGCGCCCCGACGGTCCAACGCCGTCCCCCAACTTTCAACAGGGAGACAGACAGTCTCATGAGCCCTGCGAGACCCTCGGGACCGGCCCGTCTGGCCACCTATTTCCACGTTCACCTGGTGTCGGACTCCACCGGCGAGACCTTGAACGCCATGGCCAAGGCGGTGACCGCGCGTTTCGACGGCGTCATTCCGATCGAGCACATCTATTCCCTGGTGCGATCGTCAAAGCAGATGGAGCGGGTGCTGCAGGAAGTGGAGTCCGCGCCGGGCGTCGTTCTCCACACCCTGGTCGACCGTGATCTGCGCGAGCAGCTGGAAGAAGGCTGCCGTCGCCTGGACATGCCCCAGATCGGCGCGCTGGATCCCTTGGTCGGCGCCATGTCGCGCTATCTCGGCGCGGCCCTGTCCACGCGCGTCGGCGCCCAGCACGCGCTGGACCACGACTATTTCAACCGTATCGCGGCGCTGGACTTCGCCATGGCCTACGATGACGGCCAAGGTTCGCTGGATCAGCTGGAGGGCGCCGACGTTGTTCTGTGCGGGGTCAGCCGGACGTCCAAGACCCCGACCTGCATCTATCTGGCCCACCGGGGCATCCGGGCGGCCAACGTGCCTCTGGTGCCGGGTCAGGAGGACGGCGAGCGGCTGACCAAGCTGAAGAATCCCTTGGTGATCGGCCTGACCGTGTCGCCGGATCGGCTGGTTCAGATCCGCCGCAACCGCATCGACAATCTGAACGCCAGCCAGTCGTCGAACTACACCGACCAGGACGCCGTGCGTGACGAGACGATCAAGGCCCGGCGGGCCTTCGAGCGGCGCGGTTGGCCAACCATCGACGTGACCCGCCGCTCGGTGGAGGAGACGGCGGCGGCGATCACCAATCTGCTGAGCGAACATCGCAACCACAAGATCGGGACGACTTGGTGAAAAGCATTCCTGCTGCGCTATCGCCCTCCGGGCTGCTTGAGCACGGAACTCTCATCCTGGCGTCCAAGAGCGCGGCTCGCCGCGCCATGCTGGAAAACGCCGGCGTCGCCTTCGAGGTGCGCGTCGCCGATGTGGACGAGGACGCCATCAAGGCCGTCTCGACCGACCTGGACGCCGCCGCCCTCGCCGTTCGTCTCGCGGAAGCCAAGGCCCTGGCCGTTTCGCGCGACGACGAGACCGCCTGGGTGCTGGGCTCGGATCAGACCCTGGCCTTTGACGGCGGCCTGGTCTCCAAGGCCAGGTCTCTGGACGCGGCGCGCGAGCGGCTGAAGGCCATGCGCGGCAAGTCTCACCAACTGCACTCCGGCGCAGCGCTGGCGATCAAGGGCCAGATCGTCTGGTCCGGCGTCGATACGGTTCAGATGCGGATGCGCGATTTCTCCGACGCCTTCCTCGACGCCTATCTGGCGGCGGAGGGCGAAGCCCTGCTGTCCTGCGTCGGGTCCTACCGGCTGGAGGGGCTGGGCTCGCAGCTGTTCGAAGCGGTAGACGGCGACTATTTCACAGTGCTGGGTCTGCCGCTCTGGCCGGTGTTGAAAGAGCTGCGTCGGGCGGGGTTGATCGTGGCATGAGCACGCACCGCATAACCGGGGCCGCCATGGTCGCCGGGATCGCCGGAAATCCGGTCGCCCATTCGCTCAGCCCGGTCATCCACAACGCCTGGATGGCGGCCGGCGGGATCGACGGCGCCTACGTCCCCTTCGCCCCTGCCGATGCGGCCGGGTTCGAGGCGCTGGTCGCGGCGGGACGTGCCGGTCTGATCATGGGACTGAACGTCACCGCGCCGTTCAAGGAACAGGCCTTCGCCCTGGCGGATCAGGCGACGGTGGCGGCGCGGCTGACGTCCTCGGCCAACATCCTGCAGTTCGAAAACGGGCGGGTGCTGGCCGACAGTTCCGACGGGATCGGCCTGATGCGCGGCCTGAGGGAACAGGCGCCGGACCTGGACGTGGCCGGGCGGCCGGTGGTGATGCTTGGCGCCGGCGGCGCGGCCCGCGCAGGGTCCGGCGCCCTGGTCGAGGCCGGCGCCGAGGTGCGCATCGTCAACCGTTCGCCCGAACGCGCCGAGGCTTTGGCCGCCGATCTCGGGCCGTCGGTTCGGGTCATGACGGCCGAGGCCGCTTTCGACGGCGCAGCCTTGGTCATCAATGCGCTCAGCGTTGCGCCCAGCATCGACTTCGACCGGATCGCCTCCGGCACGGTGGTGATGGACATGACGTACAAGCCATTGGCCACGCCGTTCCTGACGGCGGCGCGCAAACGCGGCCTGCCGACCGTGGATGGATTGGCCATGTTGATCGGCCAGGCGGCGCCGTCGTTCGAAGCCCTGTTCCGCCGCCCGCCGCCGCCTCTCGATCTTCGCGCCCTGTTGATGACCTATCTGGGCGAGACGGCATGATCCTGCTCGGCCTCACCGGCTCCATCGGCATGGGCAAGTCGACGACGACGGCCATGTTCGCCGACCTGGGCGCGGTCGTCTGGAACGCCGACGATGCAGTTCACCGCCTCTATGCGCCAGGCGGTGCGGCGGTCGGTCCGGTAGGCGAAGCCTTTCCCGGGGTCGTCGTGGACGGCGCGGTCGATCGCACGCGTCTGGCCGAGGCGCTTGGGAAAGACGAGACCGCCTTTCGACATCTGGAAACCATCGTCCACCCCCTGGTCGCCCAGGGGCGCGCGGCCGATCTGGAGGCGGCGCGCACGGCCGGTGTGAAACTGGCGGTTCTGGACATCCCCCTGCTGTTCGAGACGGGTGGGGACAGGGCTGTCGACGCCGTGGTTGTGGTCACCGCCGATCCGGCGATCCAGGCGGAGCGTGTTCTGGCCCGTCCCGGCATGACCCGCGAACGGTTCGACGCCATCCTGGCGCGCCAGATGCCGGACGCCGAAAAGCGCGCCCGCGCCGATTTCGTCATCAACACCGGCCGGGGTTTGGAGGCTGCTCGGGCCGAGGTCGAGGCGATCGTCGCCGCCGTTCTCGACCCGTCGTGGATATCTCCCCGGCGCGGCGCGGCGAGCCTTTCGCGCTGAGGCGAATGCCGCCATTAAGGGTGAATGGCGCGCGAGATCGTTCTGGATACCGAAACCACCGGCTTCGACCCCAAGACGGGCGACCGGCTGATCGAGGTCGGCTGTATCGAGATTCAGGATCTGCTGCCGACGGGGCGGACCTTCCATCGGTTCGTCAATCCCGAGAGGCTGATCCCGCCCGACGCCATCCGGGTTCACGGCATCACCGACGAAAAGGTCAAGGATGCGCCCAAGTTCGCCGAGATTGCCGACGAGCTGATCGAATTTATCGGCGATGCGCAGATGATCGCCCACAACGCCGCCTTCGACCGCAACTTCATCGACTTCGAATATGCGCGGTGCGGCCGGCCGATCACCGGCGAGGCGCGCTGGATCGATACGCTGAAACTGGCCCAGACGCGGTTTCCGGGCATGCCCAACTCGCTGGACGCCCTGTGCAAACGCTACAAGGTGTCGCTGGTCGAGCGGACGCTGCACGGCGCCCTGATCGACGCCCGTCTGCTGGCCGAGGTCTATCTGGAGCTTCGCGGCGGCAAGGAGCGGGTGCTGGACCTGTCGTCCGCGCCGGTCGGTCGTGGTCCCGGCGGCGCCATCGAAACCGCCGCCTACGGCCAGCGTCCCCGCCCTCTGGCGCCACGCTCCACGCCCGAGGAACAGGCCGCCCACGTCGCCTTCCTCGCCAAGGCGCTGAAGGATCGCTCGCTGTGGGAAGCCTACGGCCTGCCTGTTCAGGAAGACGCGGCTTAATCTCTTTTAGCGCTCAAGTCGTGAGCGACCGCGTCGCGACCATAGCGCGGCGCGCAGCGCCCCAGGCTTAAGCCTGCCGAAAGCCAAGCACGTCCTGCATGTCATAGAGACCGGGGCCGCGCGTCCGCACCCAGGCGGCGGCGGCGACCGCGCCCTTGGCGAACAGCGACCGATCGATCGCCGAATGGCTCAGGGTCAGCACCTCGTCTTCCGATGCGAACAGCACCGTATGCTCACCGATGATGCCGCCGGCGCGGATGGAGGAGAAGCCGATCTTGCCGCTCTCACGCTCGCCCTGGACCCCGTCGTAGGGTTTGGAGCGCAGGTCATCCAGATCCGCGAACCGCCCCTCGGCGGCGGCTTCGCCCAACATCAGGGCCGTGCCCGAGGGTGAATCGACCTTGCGGCGGTGGTGGGCCTCGGTGATCTCGATGTCCCAGTCCTGGGCGTCCAGACGCTGGGCCGCGTGCTGGACCAGGCCGATCAGGATGTTCACGCCCAGAGAGAAGTTGCCGCTCTTGACGATGGCGACCTTCTCGGCGGCCTTCATCAGGTCGGCCTCCTGCTCGTCCGTGAAGCCGGTCGAACCGATCACCAGGGCCGGGCCGCCCCGCTCGGCTGCGCCCTGGGCCAAGGCCACCGAGGCGGCCGGGGTCGAGAAGTCGATGATTACGTCGCACAGCGACAGGTCGGCGGTTTCGCCCCAATCGAAGCGGGCGGCGACCACCACGTCCTCGCGGGCGTCCAGAACCTGAGAGACCGCACGCCCCATCCGGCCGCGATAGCCGGAAATGCCGGCGTGGAAGATTGCGCTCAAACCGCGTTCTCTTTCGACCCGTCCGCGTCCTGATTGCCCAGGATGTCGGCCCAGAAACGCTTCGCCTTTCCGGCAAAGCTGGAATTCCTGGGGTTCTGCCCCTCCCCGAACGACAGGGCAAGCTCTTCCAGCAACTCACGCTGGCGCGCGGTCAGATCGGTGGGCGTCTCGACGAACAGCTCGACAACCAGATCGCCGCGGTTGCGGCCGTTCAGATGAGGCATGCCCTTGCCCTTGATGCGCACGGTCTTGCCGGTCTGGGCGCCGGCCGGCACGGCGACCGAGGCCTTGCACTTGCCGTCGCAGGCCGTGGAGACCAGGCAGGGCGCGTCGATTTCGCCGCCCAGGGCCGCCACCGTCATCGGCACGGGCACGGTGACCAGCAGGTCCAGGTTGTCGCGCTCGAACAGGTCGTGCGGCGTGACCGAGATGAAGACGTACAGATCGCCGCGCGGTCCGCCGCGCTGGCCCGCATCCCCCTCGCCCGACAGACGGATGCGCGAACCGTCGTCCACGCCGGCCGGGATTTTCAGGTTCAGGGTGCGGGTTTTGCGAACCTGGCCATGCCCGTGGCAGGTGGTGCAGGGATCGGCGATCATCTGGCCCTGGCCGTGGCAGCGGGGGCAGGTGCGTTCGACCTGGAAGAAGCCGTTGGCCTGGCGCACGCGACCGGCGCCCTGGCAGGTGGTGCAGGTGACGGGCTTGGTGCCCGGCTTGGCGCCCGACCCCTCGCAGGTGTCGCAGGTCATGGTCGAGGGGATGTCGATCTCGACGTCTTCGCCCTTGTAGGCCTGCTCCAGGGTGATCTCCAGATCGTAGCGCAGGTCCGAGCCCCGGCGCGGTCCGCCCTGCTGGCCCCGGCCCTGGCGTCCGCCGAAGGCGTCGCCGAACGCATCGCCGAAGACCTGGGAGAAGATGTCGTTGATGTCCGAAAAGCCCTGGCCGCCCTGGCCGAAGGGATTGCCGCCCCCGCCGCCGTTCACGCCCGCATGGCCGTAACGATCATAGGCCGCGCGCTTGTTGTCGTCCGACAGCACCGTATAGGCCTCGGACAGTTCCTTGAACTTGGCCATCGATTCTTCCGAGCCGCCGTTGCGGTCGGGGTGGTGAACCATGGCCAGCTTGCGGTAGGCGGCTTTCAGGCCGGGGGCGTCGATCGTGCGTTCGACACCCAGAACTTCGTAATAATCACGCGCCATCGGGCGTTCGTCCTCATACTTCCCCGTTCGCTTTCGCCTCGCCTCTTATCGAGCGTTGGTCGAAATCGATGTCCCGGCTGACATGGGGTCCGGGACCAATGATGCAAGTTTCATGAAAAGGCCCCGCCTATCGCAAGACAAGCGGGGCCGTATCATTTCAGCGACCTGTGACGGATCAGGCGCTCTTCTTGTCGTCGCCGTCCGTGTCCGACACTTCCTCGAACTCGGCGTCGACCACGCCGTCGTCGGCCGGCTGGCCTTCGGCGGCGGCGTCGCCCTGCTGCTGGGCGTACATGGCTTCACCCAGCTTCATCGAGGCCTGGACCAGGGTGTTGGTCTTGGCGCGGATGTCTTCCGGGTCGGTGCCTTCGCGCGCAGTCTTCAGCTCGGCCAGGCCGGTCTCGATGGCCGTCTTCTCGTCCGCGCCCACCTTGTCGCCGTGCTCGGCCAGGGCCTTTTCGGTCGAATGGATCAGGCTGTCGGCGGCGTTCTGCGCCTCGACCAGATCCTTCTTGGCCTTGTCGGTGGCGGCGTTGGCCTCGGCTTCCTTGACCATCTTGTCGATGTCGGCGTCCGACAGGCCGCCGTTCGCCTGGATGCGGATCGACTGCTCCTTGTTGGTCGCCTTGTCCTTGGCCGAGACGTTGACGATGCCGTTGGCGTCGATGTCGAAGGCGACCTCGATCTGCGGCATGCCGCGCGGCGCCGGCGGAATGCCCATCAGGTCGAACTGACCCAGCATCTTGTTGTCCGACGCCATCGGACGCTCGCCCTGGAAGACCCGGATCGTCACGGCCGACTGGTTGTCGTCGGCGGTCGAGAAGGTCTGGCTCTTCTTGGTCGGGATCGTCGTGTTGCGCTCGATCAGAGGCGTGAACACGCCGCCCAGGGTTTCGATGCCCAGGGTCAGCGGCGTCACGTCCAACAGCAGCACGTCCTTGACGTCGCCTTGCAGAACGCCGGCCTGAACGGCGGCGCCCAGGGCCACGACTTCGTCAGGGTTCACGCCCTTGTGCGGCTCCTTGCCGAAGAAGGCCTTCACGGCTTCCACGACCTTGGGCATGCGGGTCATGCCGCCGACCAGCACCACTTCGTCGATGTCCGAGGCCTTCAGGCCGGCGTCGGCCAGGGCCTTCTTGCACGGCTCGATCGTGCGCTGGACCAGATCCTCGACCAGGCTTTCCAGCTTGGCGCGCGTCAGCTTGATGTTCAGGTGCAGCGGACCCGAGGCGTTCATGGTGATGAACGGCAGATTGACCTCGTACTGGGTCGTGGTCGACAGCTCCTTCTTGGCCTTTTCGGCCTCTTCCTTCAGGCGCTGCAGGGCCAGCTTGTCCTGCCGCAGGTCGACCGACTGCTCCTTCTTGAACTCGTCGGCCAGGTAGTCGACCAGACGCAGGTCGAAGTCTTCGCCGCCCAGGAAGGTGTCGCCGTTGGTCGACTTCACCTCGAACACGCCGTCGCCGATCTCCAGGATCGAGACGTCGAAGGTGCCGCCGCCCAGGTCGTAGACGGCGATCTTCTGGCCGTCGTTCTTTTCCAGACCATAGGCCAGGGCCGCCGCGGTCGGCTCGTTGATGATGCGCAGCACTTCCAGGCCGGCGATTTTGCCGGCGTCCTTGGTCGCCTGACGCTGGCTGTCGTTGAAGTAGGCCGGCACGGTGATCACGGCCTGGGTGACCTTGTCGCCCAGATAGGCCTCGGCCGCTTCCTTCATCTTGGTCAGGGTGAAGGCCGAAATCTGCTGCGGAGAATAGTCCTTGCCGAAGGCGCGCACCCAGGCGTCGCCGTTCGGGCCCTTGACGATCTCATAGGGCACCATGCCCTTGTCCTTGGCGACGACGGGATCATCGAAATTGCGGCCGATCAGGCGCTTGATCGCGAAGAAGGTGTTGGACGGGTTGGTGACGGCCTGGCGCTTGGCGGGTTGGCCCACCAGCACTTCCGCGCCGTCCTGGATCGCCACGACCGACGGGGTCGTGCGGTTGCCCTCGGCGTTTTCGATCACCTTCGGCGTCTTGCCGTCCATGACGGCGACGCACGAGTTGGTGGTGCCCAGGTCGATGCCGATAATCTTGGCCATGTGTTCTTCAGTCTCTCTGGTTCGGCGGGCGATGCGGCGGCCTTCGACGAAGCGCCGCGCGTGACCGCCCCCGGTTGGGTTGGCGTGGATCAGGCTGGATAGCCCCAAGTTTCGCGGGGTTTCTCCGAAGCTGGCCCCGATATGGGAAAATCCCCCCCGCCCGCAAGGGCGTTATGCGATTCAACGCTTTCGAAGAACGGTGAAATTCGAAGATGCGCAGATTGCGATCATCAGGCATAAGATTTGCCATCGCGCTCTGGGGACCGCGATGAAGGAAGGGAGAGGAAACAATGATCAAGACCATGCTCAAGGCGGCCGTCGCCGCGGCCGTTCTGATCGGCTCTGCGGCCGCCGCCGCGCCGCCTGCTGGGGCGCCGGTCATCCAGTCGCGTGACGGCTATGATCGGCACGTCACCATCAAGAACCGCACCGGCTGGACCATGCTGCGCTTCTACGCGTCGGATTCACGCAGCGACGACTGGGAAGAGGACATCCTGGGCTCGGACGTTCTGGAAAGCGGGCAGGATGTGCGCATCAACATCGATGACGGCTCGGGCGCCTGCATCTATGACTTCAAGGCCGAGTTCACCAACGGTCAGGAGCTGACGCGGTCGCGCATCAATGTCTGTGAGGTCAGCGAATACACCTACACCCGTTGAGGTGAAGACCGCCGTCGAGGGCTTCCGGCTCTGGCCGGGGGCGCTCGATGCCGCGGCGCAGGCTGATCTGGTCGCCGAGGTGTTCGCCCGGCTTGATGACGCGCCGCTGTATCGGCCGACCACGCCGGGCGGGCGGCCTTTTTCGGTTCAGATGACCAACTTCGGTCCGCTGGGCTGGGTCTCCGACCGGGGCGGCTATCGCTATCAGTCGACCCATCCCGAGACCGGGCGACCCTGGCCGGCGATCCCGACTGTGCTGCTCGATCTGTGGCACGCCACGGTCGGCTGGCCCACGCCGCCGGACGCCTGTCTGGTCAATCTGTATCGCGATGCGGCGAAGATGGGCCTGCACCAGGACAAGGATGAGGCCGATCTCGGCGCGCCCGTCCTGTCGGTGTCGCTAGGGGACACGGCGACGTTCCGCATCGGCGCGGCGGAGGGCGGACGCACCACGACGTTGAGGCTGGACAGCGGCGACGTCTGCGCCCTGACCGGACCCGCCCGCCTTGCCCGTCATGGCGTCGACCGCGTTCTGGCCGGATCGTCGCGCCTGATCCCCGGCGGCGGCCGGCTGAACCTGACGCTGCGCTGCGCCGGTTGAGCACCGGATTTTTGGACTGGCTTTCGCCGGCAAGCTGCGGCGTATGTCGAAGATGGATGATCTGAAGCGCCGTTGGGCCCGGCTTGAGCCCCATGTCACCGTCGTGGGCTCGGACGACGATCGGCCCCGTCCTGCCGTGCTGATGTTCCATGGCTGCGGGGGTCTGCGTGATCATCTGCCCCGCTATGCCGAGGTCGCCAAGGCGGCGGGCTGGCGCGCCTTCATCGTCGATTCCTATGGCCCTCGCGGATGGGGCCGGGTCTTCACCTTGGCGGCGGTCTGCACGGGTCTGTCGTTCCGGGGCTATGAGCGGGTGGGCGACGTGCTGGCGGCGATCCAGGGCGTTTCGGCCCGCCCCGATGTCGATGCGAAGAAGCTGGCCCTGGCCGGCTGGAGCCACGGCGGCTGGTCGATCATGGAGATGATGAGCGGCGCGCCGACGCCCGGCGCCTTTGGCGTGACCGATCCCGCCGAGGCCGATCTGTCCGGTGTCAAGGCGGTGTGGCTGGCCTATCCCTACATCGGACCGTTCGCCTTCAACCGGCTGAAGCCCTGGCGGCATTGCCCGCGCGTCCTGGCCGTCACCTGCAAGCGCGACCACCTGACGACCGTTCGCAACGCCGAGCAGGTCAACGCCATGATCCGCAACTGCGGCTCCCAGGTCGAAAGCTGGATCGCCGGGGGAACCCACGCCTTCGACGAACCGACCAACAACGGCCCCATGCGCCACGATCCGGAACTGACGACCGAAGCCCTGCGCCGTTTTGGCGCCTTCCTGACCGACGCCGTCCCACACGGCTGAGCCGCCTAGCCGACCGTCGCCTCGACCGTGATCGTCGCGCGGACCGAATGGGCCATTTCGCAATGGTCGTGCGCCTGGTGATGCAGGGCGTCGATCTCGGCCTGATCGGGCTCGCGGCCGGTGAAGCTGGTGAAGGGGCGCAGCGTTACCTCGGCGAGGTAACGTTTGCCGTTTGGGTCCTTGTCCATCTTCCCTGAGGCCTCGTCGACATAGGTGTCAACCACCAGACCGGCGTTGGCGGCGAAGGCCAGGAACCACAGCATGTGACAGCTGGACAGGGAGGCGATCATCGCCTCCTCCGGATCGACGCCGGCCGGATCGGACATCGGCATAGGCACGCTGGAGGGCGCCGAAGACCCCGGCACCACCGCCCCGCCATCGAAGCTCCAGGAATGGGCGCGGCTGTAGCCTTTGTCCAAAAAGGGCTGGTCGCCGCGGGTCCAGACGACCTTGGCCTCGTAGACGCCCATTACACCCTCCAGAAGCCGACGATCTTCTTGACCTCGTCCACCACAGGATCGGCGACCTCGGCGGCGCGCTCGGCCCCGCCCTTCAGCACGCGGTCGATTTCGGCCGGGTCGTCCATCAGGCGGCGCATCTCGGCCGTCACGGGCGCCAGGGACGACACCGCCAGGTCCGCCAGCGCCGGCTTGAAGGCGCCGAAACCCTGACCGCCGAACTGCGCGATCACCTGTTCGCGGGTCAGGCCCGCCAGCGCCGCATAGATGGCGACCAGATTCTTGGCCTCGGGCCGTTCGTTCAGGCCGTCCAGGGTTTCCGGCAAAGGCTCGGGGTCGGTCTTGGCCTTCTTGATCTTGGAGGCGATCGTGTCGGCGTCGTCGGTCAGATTGATGCGGCTGTTGTCGGACGGGTCCGACTTGGACATCTTGGCCGCTCCGTCCCGCAGGGACATGACGCGGGTCGCCGGCCCCTGGATGATCGGCTCGGGCACGGGGAAGAAGCCGGAAACGCCGAAGTCGTTGTTGAACTTCGCGGCGATGTCGCGGGTCAGCTCCAGATGCTGCTTCTGGTCCTCGCCCACCGGCACTTCGGTGGCCTTGTACAGCAGGATGTCGGCCGCCTGGAGCACGGGATAGGTGTAGAGACCGACCGAGGAGCGTTCCTTGTGCTTGCCCGACTTCTCCTTGAACTGGGTCATCCGGTCGAGCCAGCCGAGGCGGGCGACGCAGTTGAAAATCCAGGCCAGTTCCGCATGGGCGCGCACGGCCGACTGCGGGAAGATGATCGCCTTTTCCGGATCCAGGCCCGAGGCCAGATAGGCGGCGGCGATCTCGCGCGTCTGGGCCGTCAGTTTGGCCGGATCCTGCCACACGGTGATGGCGTGCATGTCGGCGACGAAGACATAGACCGGCGCGCCCTGGTCCTGCAGCTCCACGAACCGCTTCAGGGCGCCGAGGTAGTTGCCCAGGTGCAGCGCGCCTGAGGCCTGGATGCCGGACAGGATGCGGCGCGGGCCGTCATAAGTCGCAACGGCGGGGGTCTGGTCGGTCATGGGATCGGGTCTCGGAAGGTCGAAAGGCAGGCGTGGCGGGGCAGGCGGCGGTTCAGCCGCGCCATCGCAGGTCATGGATCAGGCCCGAGGTCGTCATGGTCTCGCGCTTATCGGTTCGCCGCCTGTCAGTCCAGACCAGAGACCGCGCCGCCGCCGGGCTCGCGCTTCAGCGTGGCCTTCAGTTCCGAGAGCGTGACGGCCCGGAACGCCAGCAGGCAGAAGCCGTAAAGCCCGGCCCCGGCGCCGCTGACCACCAGGACAGCGATTTCCTTGGCCAAAAACAGTCGGCTAAGCTGCGGATAGAAGACGTCGGCGGCGAACAGCAGGGCGGCCATCATGGCGCTGGCGGCGATCACGCGGGCGATGCGCGACAGGAAGGCCGGCGACGGCCGCCAGCTGTTCTCGCGGATCAGGACGCCGCCCAACAGAGCCACATTGACCCAGGCCGAGGTGCTGGTGGCGATGGCCAGGCCCAGCACCCCGTCCCAGCCCTGACGGCGGAACCAAAAGAACAGGGCCGAGCCCAGGATGACGGTGATGACCACGCTGGTGACGGCGAAGATCATCGGACGGCGCGTGTCCTGGCGCGCGAAAAAGGGCGGGGTCAGAACCTTGGCCAGGACGAAGGCCGGCACGCCCCAGGCGAACTGACGCAAAACGTCGGCGGTGCGGGCGGCGTCGGCCGAGGTGAAGGCGCCGCGCGTCACGGTCGCGTCGATGATGAAGAAGGGAATGACGAACAGGGCAACCGCCGCCGGCAGGGTGAAGGCCATAGCCAGGTTGATGCCGTCGTCGAGCGTCTTCTGCCCGCCCTCGTGATCGCCATCGACGAAGGCCTTGGTCAGGCGCGGCACCAGGGCCAGGCCGATGGCGACCCCCACCAGGCCCAGCGGCAGTTGATAAAGGCGATCGGCGTTATACAGCACCGAACGCGCGCCCTCGTCCGACCCGGTCAGGAACTGCGACACCAGAGAGTTGATCTGCAGCGCCCCGCCCGCCAGGGCGCCGGGCACGGCGAGCGCCAGGGTGTGACGCACGTTCGGCGTGATGCGCGGCAGGCCGATCTTCAGCCGAACGCCCAGACGCCGCACGCCCCACCACAAGAGACCGGCCTGGATCAGGCCCGACATCGTCACCGCCGCCGTCACCATCAGCAGCACCGTCTCCTGCGGGATCGGAAGGATCAGCGGCGGCATCAGGGCGGCCAGGGTGCACAGGTTCAGAAACACCGGAACCGCCGCCGACAGGGCGAACCGACCACCCGTGTTAAGCACGCCCGACAGCAGCGAGGCCACGGTCATACAGGCCAGATAGGGCATGGCCAGCTGGGTCGCGATCACGGCCGCGCGCAGCACCATCGGCTGGTCGCGATAGGCCGACAGCAGCCAAGGCATGATCCAGGGCATCACGACCTGCAGCAGGATGCAGAAGCCGGCGACGACCGCGAGCATGAAGCTGAGCGCCTCGGACGCCGTGACGGCGGCGGCTTCCTCGCCCTCGCGCGCCCGAACTCCGCCATAGACCGGCACGAAGGCCTGGGCGAAGGCGCCCTCGGCGAACAGGCGGCGGAACATGTTGGGCAGCATCAACGCCGTGGTGAAGGCGTCCATCATCGGTCCCTGGCCGAAGCGCGCCGCCAGCGCCATGTCGCGCACGAAGCCGAGAATTCGACTGCCCAGCGTCAGGGTCGACTGCACCAGGGTGTTTCGGGCGAGGCTCATGCGGACATTCGACAGGGCGCGGAGGAAGGTTGTCGCTTAGCGCGCTTGTTCGCCGGGCGATACGGGCTTTGCGCGCGGGCTGCGGCGGCCCAGGTCGGAGACGTCGCGCGCACTGGCGCGAGCCGAGGCGACCTTGCGTCCGGCGGGCGCGGGCGCGCGACTGTCCAGCACGGCCTCGAGCGCAGTGCGCAGTTCGGTGATCCGCTGTTCCGAGGTGATCTTTCGTCCCTTGCGATCCACGACGTAGAAACTGTCCACTGCCCGCTCGCCATAGCTGGCGACGTGGGCGGAGCGGATGCTCAGGCCTTCGTCGTTGAACACACGCGACAGGTCCGCCAGCAGCCCCGGCCGGTCGGCGCAGGACACCTCGACCACGGTGGCGACCTCGCTGGCGTGGTGATCGACCATCACCACGGGCCGGACCTCGAAGGCCGCCTTGCGCGCATTGCCGGTCGGATCGGGCGCCTGGCCGATGCGACCCTCGCCCCGCGCAGCCTTTTCCAGCGCCTCGACCAGGGCCTTCAGGCGACGCGGTTCAGCCTGGCCGTAGGGCAGGCCCGCCCCGTCCTGAACACGAAACACGTCCAGGACGACGCCGTCCTCGGTCGCCACCCGGGCGTCGGTCACGTCGGCGCCCAGGGCGGCCATGGTCTGGGCCAGATCGGCGAACAGACCCGGTCGGTCGGCGGCGGCGATGGAGATTTCGGTGGTCTGGACCGTCAGCCCCTGTACCGGCGCGGTCGGCGCCGCGTCCGCCGCCGCGCCCGTCTCGCGCGCCCGCTGGACCAGGGCCGGATGGGCCGCCAGCGGATCCTCGCGCGTCACGTCCTCGCCCCGAAACAGGGCGGCGACCTGGTTGTAGAGGGTGCGCATCAGCTGACCCTTCCAGCCGTTCCACACCCCCGGCCCCACGGCCCGGATATCGGCGACGGTCAGGACCAGCAGCATCCGCAGTCGCTCGGGATCGCCGACCAGTTCGGCGAAGGCGCGGATCGTCGCCGGGTCCGACAGATCGCGCTTCTGGGCATAGTCCGACAGCGCCAGATGGCTGCGCACCAGCCAGACCACCAGTTCGATCCGGCGCGGATCGACGCCCAGCCGCTCGCACGCCCGACGCGCGGCGATGGCGCCGTCCTCCAGCTGCCCCCGCTCGCCGCCCTTGCCCACATCATGCAACAGCATGCCCAGCATCAGGGCTTCCATGTCCGAGATCAGATGCACGATCTCGCTGGCCATCGGGTGGTCGGTCTTCAGCTTGCCGCGCGCGATGTCGTTGATGATGCCGATGGCCTGAAGCGTGTGCTCGTCGACCGTATAGGCGTGGTACATGTTGAACTGGGTCTGGCCGACGATCCGCCCCCATTCGGGCAGGAACCGGCCCAGCAGGCCCGTCTCGTTCATGATGGTCAGGACGCGATAGGGCCTCTGCCCATGCGCCAGAATGTCCAGAAAGGCCCGCGTCGCCGCCGGATCGCGCCTCAGCCGGGGCGTCACCAGCGACAGCGACCGCGTCACCGCCGAAAAGGCGTCCGGATGCAGATCCAGGTCATGCTTGTCGGCGCAGACGAACAGGGTCAGCAGCTTGACCGGATCGGCGGCGAACACCTCCGGCCCCTCGACCGACAGACGGCCCTGGTCGATCCAGAACCCCTCGACCTCCAGCTTGCGTCGGGGGGCGGGTCGGAACGGCGCCATCAGACGCGACAGGCCGTGCGCCGTCTTCTGGTGGCGCGCCTCCAGCTTGGCCGACATGGCGCGGGTCAGGGCGCCGACGTCGCGGGCCACCAGAAAGTATCGCCGCATGAACCGCTCGACCGCCGGTTCGTCGCCGCGCCCGCGCCAGCCCATGCGTCGGGCCACCTCGGGCTGCATGTCGAACGTCAGCTTCTCTTCGGCCCGGCCCGCGATCAGATGCAGATGGATGCGGACCTGCCACAGGAAGTCGAACGCCTCGTCCGACGTGCGTCGCTCGCGTGGGGTGAACAGCTCGTCCATCACCGTGGCGCCCAGCCGGCTTTCGGGCGCCAGGGATCGGGCGATCCAGTACAGGGTGTTCAGGTCGCGCAAGCCCCCCTTGCCGTCCTTGACGTTGGGTTCGACCTTGTAGCGGGTCGAGCCGGCCTTCTCGTGCCGGGCGGCCCGCTCCTCCAGCTTGGCGGCGATGAAGGGGCGCGGATCGGATTTCGACACCATGTCGCGGAACCGGCCGATCATCAGCTGGGCCAGCGCCTCGTCCCCCGCCAGCGGACGCGCCTCCAGCAGGGTCGTCCGCACCGTCATGTCGGTGCGCGACAGGCTCAGACACTCCTCGACCGAGCGCACCGCCGACCCGACCTTGGCCCCCAGGTCCCACAGCACATAGAGGACGAACTGGATCACCTGCTCGCCGCGCGGCGTCGCCTTGGACGATCTCAGGAACAGCAGGTCCAGATCGGAATGGGGCGCCAGCACGCCCCGGCCGTAGCCCCCGACCGCGACCAGGGCCAGCCGTTCGGCCTCGACCGGCGAGGTCGGCCACAGCGTCTGGGTCGCCACTCGCCACAACCCGGCCAGCATCTCGTCGGCGGCGGCGGCGTACAGGCGCGCCACGTCACGCCCCTTCATGCCGCCGTCCAGCTTGCGCTCGGCGCGAGCCCGCGCGGCGTCATAGGTCTCGCGCAAAACGACAGAGACCGCCGCGCGCGGGTCTTCCGCGCGGGCGGCCTCGTCAAGGCGGTCATCCAGACTGGGCGAGGCGTTCATGTCAGCCGTCTATAGGCCGCATCCCACCCCGCGTCAGTCAGGGATTGCTGACTACTCCGGGCGAACGCGCTTCTTGCGGAACGACGGGTTCAGCACCTGCTTGCGCAGGCGGATGGACTTTGGCGTCACCTCGACCAGCTCGTCGTCGTCGATATAGGCGATGGCTTGTTCCAGCGACATCTGGCGCGGCGGGGTCAGGCGCACGGCCTCGTCCTTGCCGGCGGCGCGGACGTTGGTCAGCTGCTTGCCCTTGATCGGGTTGACGTCCAGGTCGTCCCAGCGCGCGTTCTCGCCGATGATCATGCCCTGGTAGGTCTTTTCGCCGGCGCCGACGAACATGACGCCGCGGTCTTCCAGGTTCCACAGGGCGAAGGCGGCGGTTTCACCGTCGGAGTTCGAGATCAGGACGCCCTTCAGACGGCCGGCGATAGCGCCCTTGTGCGGCTCATAATGGCTGAACACGCGGTTCAGCACGCCCGAACCGCGCGTGTCGGTCAGGAACTCGCCCTGATAGCCGATCAGGGCGCGCGACGGCGCCTTCAGGCTGATGCGGGTCTTGCCGGCGCCCGACGGGCCCATGTCGGCCAGCTCGGCCTTGCGGGCCGACAGCTTTTCGATGACCACGCCGGTGAACTCGTCGTCCACGTCGATCATGACGTCTTCGATCGGCTCCAGCTTTTCGCCGTTCTCGCCTTCCTTGAACACGACGCGCGGACGCGAGATCGAAACCTCGAAGCCTTCGCGACGCATGTTCTCGATCAGAACGCCCAGCTGCAGTTCGCCGCGGCCGGCGACCTCATAGGCGTCGCCGCCTTCGGTCGTCGTCACGCGGATGGCGACGTTGGCCTCGGCTTCCTTCAGCAGGCGGTCGCGGATGACACGCGACTGGACCTTGTCGCCTTCACGGCCGGCCAGGGGGCTGTCGTTGACCGAGACGGTCATGGAGATGGTCGGCGGATCGATCGGCTGGGCGTCCAGCGGCTCGGTCACTTCCATGGCGCACAGGGTGTCGGCCACGGTCGCCTTGGACATGCCGGCGATGGCGACGATGTCGCCCGCTTCCGAACCCTCGTCCAGCGGCTGGCGCTTCAGGCCGCGGAAGGCCAGCACCTTGGTGATGCGGCCGCGTTCGATTTCCTTGCCTTCACGGTCCAGGGCGTGGATCGCCATGCCGGGCACGGCCTTGCCGCTCTCGATCCGGCCGGTCAGCAGGCGGCCCAGGAAGGGATCGCTTTCGATCAGCACGTCCAGCATGCGGAACGGCTTGTCCTTGTTGGCCTGAACAGCGGGCGGCGGGACGTGATCGACGATCAGGTCGAACAGCGGGGCCAGATTATCGTTGGGCTGGTTCAGGTCCAGCGTCGCCCAGCCGTTGCGGCCCGAGGCGTAGATGTGCGGGAAGTCCAGCTGCTCGTCCGTCGCGCCGATGGCGGCGAACAGGTCGAAGGTCTCGTTGTGGACGCGGTCCGGATCGGCGTGGGCGCGGTCGACCTTGTTGATGCACAGGATCGGGCGCAGGCCCATCTTCAGCGCCTTGGTCAGCACGAACTTGGTCTGGGGCATGACGCCCTCTTCGGCGTCGACCAGGATGACGCAGCCGTCCACCATGCCCAGGATGCGCTCGACCTCGCCGCCGAAGTCGGCGTGGCCGGGGGTGTCGATGATGTTGATGCGGGTTTCGCCCGCCTTGCCGTTCCAGAGCACGGACGTGCACTTGGCCAGGATGGTGATGCCGCGCTCTTTTTCCTGGTCGTTGGAGTCCATGGCGCGCTCGGTCGTCGCCTCATTGGCTCGGAACACGCCGGATTGGGCGAGCAGTTGGTCAACCAGGGTCGTTTTGCCGTGGTCAACGTGGGCGATGATGGCGACGTTGCGCAGGTTCATTTGAGTATCGCGAAAAGGCGCGGCCGGCATACGGGCGGCCGCTGGTCATGAAAAGGCATGCGGGAGGCGCGCGCCTCTTACAGGCATGTGGACAGAAAGACCAGAGCGGGCGTTCGTCGCGCCGATCGCCGCCTTACCGATATTTCATCCCCGACGCCGCATCCGACGCCGCCGACGGACGCCTCTTTCCCACGACGGGCCTGGCGCAGGCCCATTCCGAAGGGTAGATGAATATGGGTTTGATGATCGCAGCCGCGCTTGCCGCCGCCCTTGCCGCGGGCCAAGCGCCGGACATGCATGTGAACGCCGAGGGGTTGAACATGGCCCGACCCGGCGAGGCGATGATCCTGGCCGGCCGCATTCGCGCCGCCAGCCATGACTGGTGCGCCGTCCATCGCGCGGTCCTGACGCCTGACAGTCTTGGCGACCCCAGCGTCTGCGAGCGTGAAATGCGACGCCGGGCCTATGTCGCCCTGCCGCGTCCTCAACGCATCCATTTCGTGCGCGCGGGCGGCCAGACCGCGCTCAATCGCCGCTAGAGCAGCCGCAGCATATAGCGGGCGTCGGCGCCGTAGCTGGCCAGCTTGGCCGCCATGGTCTCGGCGGGCTGCTCGACGAAACCGTGTCGCGACCAGAAGCCGACGGCGTCATTGACGGCGACCAGGGCGATGGCGGGCCAACCGTCCTCCGTCGCCTGTTCGGCCAGTCGCTCGACGATGACGCCGGTCACGCCCCCGCCTCGCGCCTCGGGGTGCAGGGCCAGATCGTGCAGATAGATCAGGTCCGGCTGGGCCGGCAGGCCCTCGATCACCGTGTTCAGGGGCGGCGCGCTCTCGGTCTTCCACGGATAGGCGATCAAATAGCCCCGCGCGGCGCCCTCGTCCTCCGCCAGCACGAAACAGCCGCGTGGATAAAGCGCCAGCCGGTTCTGGAAACAGGCCCGATCCTCGAAATGGTCGGGAAACGACAGCCGCGCCACCTCCACCACCGCATCGATGTCCGTCGGCCGCATGGGTCGCCATTGCCGGGTCATCAGTTCACCTTTGCCGGATCGACGGGCGCAGCCGGCAGGGCCGAGACCGGCACCCCGTCGTCCTTCAGTTTCCGGACCTCGGCGGGCGTGGCCTCGCCATAGATTTCGCGCTTCTCGGACCGGCCCTCGTGGATGTCGCGCGCCTCGCGGGCGAAGGCGTCGCCGACATAGTCGAAGTTGGCCTCGACATGGACGCGGACCTCGCGAGCGGCGGCCATCATCATCGTCTGCATCTTGGCGGCGACGTCAGAGGCGGGATCGGCCTTGCGGGCGCCGCTGACCGCCGGGGCCATGATTGCCTTTTCGACCGCGTGCGAACCGCAGAAAGGGCATTCCACCAGCCCCCGCGCCGCCTGATCGTCATAGTCGGTCGAGGAGCCGAACCAGGCTTCGAAGGCGTGGGCCTGGTCACATTTCAGGGCGTAGCGGATCATGGGGGGTCAGGTGGCGGGCAGGAAATCGCGATCGTGGGTCAGGCTGGGCACGGCGGCGCGCGCCCTGGCCACGGCTTCCATGTCCAGTTTCGCACGCACGATGCAAGGTTCGTCGTGATCCGCCCTGGCGATGATCTCGCCCCAGGGTCCGACGACGGTGGATCGCCCCCAGGTGCGGCGACCGTCCTCGTGCAGTCCGCCCTGCGCCGGGGCCAGGACGAAGGCGCCTGTCTCGATGGCGCGGGCGCGCAACAGGGTTTCCCAATGCGCCTCTCCGGTCGGGGCGGTGAAGGCGGCCGGCACGGCGATCATCGCCGCCCCGGCCTTGGCCAGCTGGCGATGCAGATGGGGAAAGCGGATGTCGTAGCAGATGGTCAGACCCAGCCGGCCCCAGGGCGTATCCGCCACCGCCGCCCCGTCGCCGGGCCGCACCGTCGCGCTTTCGCGATAGGTCTCGCCATTGGGCAGGTTCACGTCGAAGACATGCAGCTTGTCGTATCGGGCCACGATCCCGCCCGACGCATCGATCAGCAGCGACCGATTGGCGGCGCGGCCGTCTCCCGTTTGGCCTGACCGGACGATGGCCGAACCGATCAGCAGCCACACGCCCAGATCCGCCGCCAGACGACGCAGACCCAGAACGGATACGTCCTCGTCCTCGGTCGTGATCGCCGCCTCACGCCGGTCCCGGCGTTGCTCCAGGACATTGGTCCCCTCGGGCGTCAGCACGAACTTCGCCCCGTCCGACGCCGCCTCGCGGATCAGGGGCTCGACATGGGCCAGCGCCGCTCGCGCCGTCGCCGGCGTGCGCGTCTGGATCAGGGCGATGTCGAGCCCGCTGCTCATGGATCAGGCGGCCAGAAGTCCGTCCAGCTTACCGTCGCGATCCAGCGCGCGGATGTCGTCGGAACCGCCGACGTGCTGGCCGCCGATGAAAATCTGCGGGAAGGTCATGCGGCCGCCCGACTTCTCGACCATCTCGGCCTTCTTGTCGGGATCATTGGAGGCGACGATCTCCGTATAGTCCACGCCCTTCTTCTTCAGCAGCGACATGGCGCTGAAGCAGTAGGGGCAGCCAGGCTTGGTGTAGATGACGACGTCGGCCAAGTTCAGATCTCCAATATAAATCCAGCGCCCTCAAGCCGCGAGCCGCCGCGCGGCGAGCGATAGGGCGCTCTTCACATAGTCAGTTCACGGGCGTTTCGCACCCGCGCGATGACGGCGAGATCCACGGCGCGCGCTCCGGCGTCGATCAGGGCGCGCGCGCAGGCCTCTCCGGTCGCGCCCGTGGTCAACACATCGTCGATCAGAAGGATGCGTCGTCCCCGGATACGACGCCGGCCCGCCTCGGTCACGGCGAAGGCCTTCTTGACGTTCAGCCGCCGCCCGCGCCGGCTCTTGCCGCCCTGGCTGGTCGTGTGGGTCGCGCGGACCAGGGCGTCGGGCAAATAGTCGCGGCCGGCGTGCCGGGCCAGCGGCCGGGCGATCTCGGCCGCCTGGTTGAACCGTCGCGACAACAGGCGAAACCGATGCAGCGGCACGGGCAGGATTACGTTCGCGTCTTCAAGCAGATCGGCGGCGGCGCGCCCGATCCAGCGCGCGAACAGCGGAGCGAACTGCTGCTGGTCCCCGTGCTTGAACCTCAGGATCAGACCGCGCGACGCCTTGTCGTACAGGCAGGCCGCCCGCGCCCTTTCGAACGCGTAGGGCTTGGCGATACAGGCGGCGCAGCGATCCTCGGCGAAGGCGCCGCCGTCGAAGTCGAAGGCCGCTCCGCAGCCGTCGCAGACCGGCGCCTCCAGAAATCTGATCCGGCTCCAGGCATCGGGCGTCAGGCCGGCCGCGGCCGTCGCCTCACGGCTGTCGTGCGCCATCGGCGGCAGGATCAGGTCGGCCAGTCCCCGGCCCGCTCCGCGCAAGTGACGCCCCGCCCCTTCCCAGGCACGTCGCCAGCCCCCATCCTGTGCGTCCATGACCGCCCCCCAATCCCCTTCCGACGGCCCCCCGCGCATCTTCGACGCCATTCGACGTCAGGCGCGGCTTGTGCGGTCCGCCGCCCGGTTCCCCCAGGCAGACTTCCTGCACGCCCGCGCCGCCGCCAACGCCGCCGAGAGCCTGGAAGCTATATTGCGCGATTTTCCCGTTGCGGTCGATCTGTCCGCCCATCCAGGGGTGTTCGATGCGGCGGTCCGGTCAAGCGACGCCGCTGGACGCGTCGGCCCCGTCCAGACGCCCGCCTCCCTGGCCCAGCGCGCAGCGCCGGGAGCGGACGCGTTGCCGCTGGCCGACGCCTCGACCGATCTGATCGTCTCCCTTCTGACCCTTCACTGGGCCAATGACCTGCCCGGCGCCCTGGCCCAGATTCGGCGCGCGTTGAAACCGGACGGTCTGTTCATCGGCACGTTATTCGGCGCGGGCACGTTGAAAGAACTTCGCGCCGTTCTGACCGAGGTCGAACTGGAGGAGCGCGGCGGCGCCCAGGCGCGCGTCTCGCCCTTCGCCGACGGCTATGACGGGGCGGCCCTGTTGCAGCGCGCCGGGTTCGCCCTTCCAGTATCGGACGTGGACCGCTTCACCGTCCGATATACTGACCTGTTCGCCCTGATCCGCGACCTGCGCGCCATGGGCGAGACCAATGTGCTGTACGGGCCTGTTCGACCCTTAAGCCGCCGCATCGTGGCGCGCGCCGCCGCCCTCTATGCCGAGCGATACGGTCTCGACGACGGCCGCATCCCGGCGACCTTCGAGATCATTCATCTGGCTGGCTGGAAACCTCACGACAGCCAGCAGAAGCCCCTGCCGCGCGGCTCGGCCAAGACGCGGCTGGCCGATGCGCTGGGCGTCAAGGAAATGACGGGCGAAGAGACGGACTAGCTGATCGCGGCCTGTATGGCGGCGCTCAGCTTGTTCACCGTGGCGGCCAGGCCGCCATTCTGGCTGTTCGCCAAGGCGCTGATCGAAGTCACGATCGCCAGGAAGATCAGGGCGCAGAGCAGGCCGTATTCGATGGCTGTGGCCCCGCTCTCATTGCGCAGGAACCGGCCGATAAGACGTCGCATGGCCGGCCTCCCTGGTCGGCGGTGGTCAGAGCAGGTCGCGCAACCAGGCGACCAGAGGTTCGTCCGCCGGCGGCATGGGATAGTCCGAAAGCTTGCTCGGCTTCACCCAGG
Source organism: Brevundimonas sp. KM4 (assembly GCF_000964075.1). NCBI lineage: Bacteria > Pseudomonadati > Pseudomonadota > Alphaproteobacteria > Caulobacterales > Caulobacteraceae > Brevundimonas > Brevundimonas sp. KM4. The sequence goes on from NZ_JZRG01000014.1 coordinate 61,797, forward strand.
CCAGACCGTCGTGCTCACGCGCCGTGACCACGCCGTCCCACCGTCGGCACAGATACAATGGCATCAACAGGTGAAACGAATCGTAAGCGTGACTGGCGAAAACGAACGGCGACAGACAGTTTTCGCTGACGTCGATGCCCAGCTCTTCCTTCAGCTCGCGGATCAGGGCCTGTTCCGGCCGCTCTCCGGGCTCCACCTTGCCGCCCGGAAACTCCCACAGGCCGGCCAGTTTCTTGCCCTCGGGACGTTTGGCGATCAGGACGCGCCCATCCACATCGATCAGGGCGACGGCGACGACCAGGACAGTGGGAAGCGCCGTGTCGGTCACGAGCGATAATCGCCGTTGATCTCGATGTAGCCCTTGGTCAAATCGCAGGTCCACACGGTCGCCGACGCCCGGCCCGAACCCACATCGACGGTGATGTCGATCTCGGGGTTCTTCATATAGGCGGTCATCTTGGCCTCGTCGTAGGTCGGGGACGGGGCGCCGTCGACGGCGGCCTGGTGAGGACCGAACTTGATGGCCAGGCGGTCGCGATCGACCGGTTCCTCGGTCTTGCCCACCGCCATGACGACCCGGCCCCAGTTGGCGTCCTGACCGGCGATGGCGGTCTTGACCAGCGGACTGTCGGCGATCGACTTGGCCAGCTTGCGGGCCGAGGCGGGGCTGGCGGCGCCGTCCACCGTCACCTTGACGAACTTGGTCGCGCCTTCGCCGTCGCGCACCAACTGGTGCGCTAGGTCCAGCATGACCTTGTCCAGGGCGGCCGAGAAGCTCTTCAGGCGGCGATCGCCGACCCGCCCGATGCGCGGCGCGCCCGAGGTTCCGGTGGCGAACAGCAGGGCCGTGTCGTTGGTCGAGGTGTCGCCATCCACCGTCACGCTGTTGAAGGTGGTGCGGACATGCAGGCCCAGCAGCGCCTGCAGCACGTTCGGATGGATGTCCGCATCGGTGACGATGAAGGCCAGCATGGTCGCCATATCCGGCGCGATCATGCCCGATCCCTTGGCGATGCCGGCGATCCGGACCTTGTAGCCCTCGATCTCGGCCTCGGCGTAGGAACCCTTGGGGAAGGTGTCGGTGGTCATGATGCCGCGACCGGCCCGGGCCCAGGCGTCCGCCTCCAGTCCGTTCTCGATCTCGGGCAGTTTGGCGACGATCTTCTTGTCGTCCAGCACCACCCCGATCACGCCGGTCGAGGCCAGCATCACATCGCGCTGGCGACAGCCGAACCGTTTGGCGACCTCCGAGGCCGTGCGCCGCGCGGCGTCCGCCCCGGCCTTGCCGGTGAAGGCGTTGGCGCAGCCGGCGTTGATCACCAGGGCGCGCACATCCTTGCCGCCCTCGGCCCCGGCCAGATGCTTCTTGCACCAATCGACGGGGGCCGAGCCGATCTTGTGACGGGTGAAGACCCCGGCGCAGCTGGTCCCCCTCGCGAACCGGAACACCACCAGATCGTCGCGCTCGTGCTTGTAGAAGCCGGCGCGCGCGGTCGCGATCTCGACCCCGCCGATCGGCGGAATGGTCGGGAACGGCACGGCCAGGGGCGAGATGGCCAGACCCGGCTTGCCGGCGGCGGCCGGCGCAGGCGCGGCGGCTGGCGCCGTATCCGATCCCGGCGTGCGGGTGGCGCGCTTCAGCGCCGTGGCGAACGGGTCCAGCGCCTTTTCGAACGCATGCTCGATCTTCTGGCCGGTCGTGGAGGGAGGCTTGGTCATGTCAGGCGCCCGGAGGAGCGGAAGGAGCGGGCGATGCGGGCGGCGTCTGGGAGGGCAGGCGGACATCCACCTTGGCCTTGCCGCGCAGTTGTTCCAGCAACTGCCGCACGCCCTCATAGGTCAGATAGCGCACGATCTGCGGTCGGGCCTGTTCCAGCGTCGGCGGGTTTTCCTTGCGCCGGTCCTCGACCCTCAGAACGGCCCAGCCGCCCTCGGTCTGGAACGGCCCGACGGTCGAACCGGCCGGCTTGTCGCGCAGGGCGTCGGCATAGGCTTGAGGCATCACGTCCAGCGTCGAATAGCCCAGATCGCCGCCGGAAAACCGCGTCGCCTCGTCGATCGACCGTTCCGCCGCCACCGCCTCGAAGCCGGCGCCCTGACCCAGAATGCCGATCACGGCGTCCGCCTCGGGCTTGGTGCGCGACAGGATCAGCCGCACGCGGATCTCTTCCGAGGTCTTCGCCAGCCGCAGCTGCTCATTATACAGGGTCTGTACAGCCTGGTCCGAGACGGCCTTGTTGACCACGCTCTCGACCAGCATGTCGCCCAGGATGCGTTCGCGCGTCGCTTCCAGACGCCGCTGCGCCAGAGGCGAGGAATCCAGCCGTCGCCGCTGCGCCTCGCCGGCCAGCAGCTTTTGATCGATCACCTCGTCCAGCACCCGGCGGAAAAGATCCGACGTCACGTCCAGCGTTTCGTCCTCGCCGATCAGGCCTTGCGCCACCGCTTCGCGCTTCACGTCCGAGGCCCAGATGGTCTCGTCCTGAACCGTGGCGACGGCCTGGTCCCCCTGTTCGGGCGGTCGGTTGTCGCCGTTGCGCGAACAGGCGGCGGTCGAAAGCGTCGCCGTCAGCAAGGCCGCCGTCAGGATGCGTGAAGATCGCCGGAATGGGGTCAAGGGGGCGCTCCGTCGAAGGCGGCCGAAAGCCCCTCGCGTTGACAGGGGTTAGGCCGGTGCTTAAGTCCCGCCTGCGCCCAAGTCGAGGGGTTTTGATCGTCTGCGCGGCCCTTCGCGCGCGCCTGATGCGGCGCTCCGGGGCTGCGATCGGTCAGGGCCTCTCTCACGGCGTCCGTATCGCCGCCCCTCACGGGATTTCAGAGCCGCTCAGCTCGCAGACGCTCGACCGCTTACCGGATCCAATATGCTCGGCTTCGCCAAGAAACTTTTCGGCTCTTCCAACGACCGCAAGGTCAAGGCCTTCCAGGACCACGCCCAGCGCATCAATGCGCTGGAGCCCAAGTTCGCCGCCCTGTCCGACGACGAGCTGCGGATGATGACTGACGCCTTCCGCGATCGGTTGGCGAACGGCGAAACCCTGGACAAGATCCTGCCCGAAGCCTTCGCCGTCGTGCGCGAAGCCTCCAAGCGCGTGCTGGGCCAGCGTCAGTACGACGTTCAGCTGGCCGGGGGCATGATCCTGCACGAAGGCGGCATCGCCGAGATGCGGACCGGCGAAGGCAAGACCCTGGTCGCCGTGGCCCCGGTCTATCTGAACGCCCTGCCCGGCAAGGGCGTGCACGTCATCACCGTCAACGACTACCTGGCCCGCCGCGACGCCGAGACGATGGGCAAGGTCTATCGTTTCCTGGGTCTTGAGGTCGGCGTCATCGTCAACGGCCTCAGCCAGGGCCAGCGCCAGCAGGCCTACAACGCCGACGTCACCTACGGCACCAACAACGAATTCGGCTTCGACTATCTGCGCGACAACCTGGTCTATGACCGGCGCGAGATGGTGCAGCGTCCGCACAACTTCGCCATCGTCGACGAGGTCGACTCCATCCTGATCGACGAGGCGCGCACGCCTCTGATCATCTCGGGCCCGACCGAGGACCGTTCGGATCTCTACAAGATCCTCGACGGCCTGATCAAAGACCTGATCAAGGACAAGGACACCTTCGAGCTCGATGAGAAGCAGAAGCAGGTCCTGCTGACCGAGCTGGGCTCCGAGCGTCTGGAACAGGCTCTGGAACAGGGCGGCCATTTCGCCGCCGACACCACCGGCCTGTACGACGCCGCCAACATCAGTCTGGTGCACCACTCGAACCAAGCCCTGCGCGCCAACACCCTGTATCAGCGCGACAAGGACTATATAATCAAGGGCGGCGAGATCGTCCTGATCGACGAGTTCACCGGCCGCATGATGACCGGCCGCCGCCTGTCCGAAGGCCTGCACCAGGCCATCGAGGCCAAGGAAGACGTCAAGATCCAGCCCGAGAACCAGACCCTGGCCTCGGTGACGATCCAGAACTACTTCCGCCTGTATGAAAAGCTGTCGGGCATGACCGGCACCGCCGCGACCGAGGCCCAGGAATTCGGCGACATCTACAAGATGGACGTGCTGGAGGTGCCGACCAACCGGCCGATCCAGCGCAAGGACTATGACGACGAGGTCTATCGGACCCACGCCGAGAAGAACCAGGCCATCGCGCGCCAGATCGCCGAATGCCACCTGGCCGGTCAGCCGATCCTGGTCGGCACCGTGTCGATCGAGCGTTCGGAACAGCTGTCGGACCTGCTGAACCGCTTCGAGTACAAGGTCGAGACCTCGCGCACGCTGAAGCCGGAATATGCGGGCAAGGCCAAGGAAGCCGAGAAGATCGGCGACGCCGCCTATGACATCACCTACGAGACCAAGCTGCGCGGCATTCCGCACAGTGTCCTGAACGCGCGCCAGCACGAGCAGGAAGCCTATATCGTCGCCGACGCCGGCCTGCCGGGCGCGGTGACCATCGCCACCAACATGGCCGGCCGCGGCACCGACATTCAACTCGGGGGCAACCTCGAGATGAAGATGCAGAAGTGGCTGCTGGAACAGCGCAATATGGCCGTCGAGGTCACGCCGGAAATGGAAGCGGCCAAGGAGGCCGAGTTCAAGGCTGAGATCGCCGTCCAGAAAGAAAAGGCTCTGGCCGCCGGCGGCCTGTTCGTTCTGGGCACCGAGCGGCACGAAAGCCGCCGCATCGACAACCAGCTGCGCGGCCGCACCGGCCGTCAGGGCGACCCCGGCACCTCGAAATTCTACCTGTCCTGCGAGGACGACCTGCTGCGCATCTTCGCCGGCGACCGCCTCGACTCGATCATGAAGACCTTCGGCGTGGCGGAGGGCGAGGCGATCACCCACCCTTGGCTCAACCGCGCCATCGAGACCGCCCAGAAGCGCGTCGAGACCCGCAACTACGACATCCGCAAGAATCTGCTGAAATACGACGACGTCGTGAACGACCAGCGCAAGGCCGTGTTCGAGCAGCGCCAGGAGTTCATGGACTCCGAGGACCTGTCCGAACTGGTCGGCGACTTCCGCCGCGACGTCGTGTCCGACCTGGTCGAACGCTACATGCCGCCCAAGGCCTATGCCGAGCAGTGGGACATCGACGGTCTGGACGAAAAGGTCCGCTCGACCCTGGGTCTTGAGCTGCCGCTGCACGATTGGGCCGCCGAGGAAGGCGTGTCGAACGAGGAGATCGAGGAGCGGCTGCTGGCCGCCGCCGATGCGCGCGCCGCCGAACGTCTGGAGATGATCGGGGCCGAACAAACGCGCGGTCTGGAAAAGCAGTTCATGCTGCAGATGATCGACATGCAGTGGCGCGAGCACCTGGTCCACCTGGACCACCTGCGCGGCGTCATCGGCCTGCGCGGCTATGGCCAGCGCGACCCGCTGAACGAATACAAGACCGAAGCCTTCTCGCTGTTCGAGAACCTGCTCTACGACCTGCGCCACAATGTGACCCGCTGGCTGATGACGGTGGAGTTCCGCTTCCAGGCGCCGCCCGAACTGCCCGAGTTCCAGGAAATCCACCTGAACCCCGGCACCGGCGAGAACGAGATGGCCAATCCGTCGGCCCAGAACCCCGAAGGCATGCTGATCGGCGACGACCGCTCCAAGCTGCCCGTCGAGGCCCTGCCGCCCGGCTGGGAAATGACCGGCCGCAACTCCCCCTGCCCCTGCGGCTCGGGCCGCAAGTTCAAACACTGCCACGGCGCTCTGGTTTAAACCGCGCCGCTTGCCTCGAGGCGGTCTCTGGACGATCCTGATCGAAAGGAGACCGCGATGGGCAGGCACGAACGGATATCGACAGATCTGCCAGCCTATATGGTCGGCGAACTGCGCGCGGCGGTGGACGCTGGAGAGTTCGCTTCGACCGACGAGGCGGTGCGAGAGGCCCTGATGCACTGGTTCATCGCGCGTTCCACAACGCCGATGGCCATGGATGAACTTCGCCATCGGCTGCAGACTGAGCGGGACGGTCCTGGAAATGACGCCGACGCGGTGTTCGACCGTCTCGAAGCCAAATACAGCGCCCTTGTCGCGGCGGATCAACTCAAGGGATGAGGGTCGTCTTCTCGCGCGGCTGCGAGACCGATCTCGAACAGATCGCCGATCATATCGCCAAGGACAACCCGCGCCGCGCCCTGAGTTTCGTCCGCGAACTTCGCGTCGCCGCCCGCGCCTTGGCGCTGGATCCCGAAAGCCGTCCCAAGGCGACCTTCGATCCGCGTATCCGCCGCTCCGTCTATGGCGCCTATAATCTCTACTACGCCGTTCTTCCGGGCGAACTCCGCTTCCTGGCCATCATTCATGGTTCGCGGGCGGATGACGCCGTTCTGTTCGATCTGGTCAAGCGATGAGCTACAAGTCCCTCTTCTCCCGCGCCCTGTCGGCGGCGCCCGGTCGGCTGCATTTCGCCGCGCATAGCCATCACCTGTGGCCCGACGCCAGTTTTGAGGCGCAGCAGCAGACCTGGCTCGACGCCAATCTGCATGCTGACCACAAGTGGGATCTCGTCTTCGGCCATGTGATTCCCGAGGCCCAGGCCCATGTTGCGGCCGAGCTGCGCCTGCCTTCGCCCGACAGCATCGTCTTTTCGTCCAACACCCACGACTTCCTGCTGCGCCTGTTTTCGGGCGTGGAGACCAAGCCGGTCCGCATTCTGGCGACCGACGGCGAATTTCACTCCTTCCGTCGTCAGGCCGAACGGTGGGAAGAGGTCGGGGCGACGGTGGTCACGCGCGTTCCGCTCGCGCCCTTCGACACCTTCGCCGATCGCTTCGTCGCCGAGGCGTCCAGGGGCGGTTACGACTGGATCGTGGTCAGCCAGGTCTTCTTCCGCACCGGGGGCCTGTTCGACCGGATCGAGGAGCTCGCCGCCCTGGCGAGACCCGAAGGCCCCTGGGTGCTGATCGACGGCTATCACGGCTTCATGGCGACCCCGACCGACCTGTCGGCGGTGGCGGACCGGGTCTTCTATGTCTCCGGCGGCTACAAATACGCCATGTCGGGCGAGGGCGTCTGCTTCCTGCACGCCCCGCCCGACTTCTGCCCGCGTCCTGTCGTCACCGGCTGGTTCGCGGAGTTCGGAGACCTGTCGGGACCGCCCGGCGGTGTTCAGTATCGCAGCGACGGCGGTCGTTTCTGGGGCGCCACCTTCGACTGTACGCCGCTGTATCGTTTCAACGCCGTGCGCCGACTGCTGGATCAGCAGGGGCTCGACACCGCCGCCATCGCCGCCCATGCGCGCGATCTGGCGACCCGGTTCCAGCAGGCCGTTCAGGGTGGACGGGCCGGGGTGTTGTCTCAGGCCGAAATCCTCAATCCCGTCGAGGGCGATGCGCCGCGCGCCCGTTTCCTCGCCCTGCGTCATCCCGACGCCCAGGCCTGGTGCGCGGGTCTGCGGGCGGCGAACATCGTCACCGATGTGCGCGAAGACGTGATCCGCTTCGGTTTTGGGTTGTATCAGGACGCCGAGGATGTCGATCGCGTGATCGCGGCCTGCCGAACGCTCTGATCAATAGAAGGTCGTGTCGTCCTGCTTGCTGGGCGCCGGGGCCGTGCGCGGCGACGGCGCCGGTCGGTTCGATGCGGGCGGGGTCGCCGGGCGGGCTTCAGGCGAGGACGGCGTCGGCGTGGTCCCGCTCGTCGGCGCATCGACCGGAGGTATCGCCGGCAAATCTGGATAGGGCATGGCCGAAGGGCGGGCGTCCTGCGCGGGCGCCGCTTCTTCGGGCGCGATCGGTTCGGCGTCGGACTGGCCCAACCGGTCCGGCGCGCCGACATCGTCGCGGATGAAGGCCCAGGCCTGCCGATCCGAGCAACCGCAGGCCTTCAGGAAGCCCTGCTTGTCGCGCCACAGGATCAGCGGATAGCTGATGTCGACGCCGGACTCTTTGAGCAGCTGGCTCAGCCGCTCGTTGAAGCGACGGCCGGCCTCGACCACGGCGGTGCGCGCCAGATTGCCATCCGCCTGCGGCACGCCGGCGGCGGTCCAACTGTTCGCCGGCGTCGCCATCCAGCGCTGATAAAGCGGCCAGTCTCGCGTCAGCCACAGCTCCGCGACCGTCGCCCGCTCCGCGGCCGTCGACTGCGCCGCGCCTTCCAGATCGGGGCGGGCGAACAGGATGTAGCGCGTCTCGATCCCCGCCGCCTTCAGCTTGGGCGCCTCGTCGCGCGCATAACGCAGGGCCGAGGCGCTGTCGCGATAGGTGACGATATACAGGGCCTGCCCCCCGCTGCCGTCCGACACCCAGGACGCCTCGTCCAGCAGTTGCTGCACCTCCGCCTGATTGCGGCTGATCGTGACCGGCTGGAACCGCGAATAGAAGTTCCAATAGGCCCAGTATCCGGCGCCGGCGAGCAGCAGGCCGACCACGGCCGCCACGATCGAACCCATCAAAAAGCGACGCATGTAATCGGGTGCTCCAGCTTCACCGTTGACCCCTCCTAACGCATAGCATCGGAATCCGTTGTCCCCCGCATCCGCCGACGTCTTCGAAGCCGCTCGGAGGCGCCAAAATGTCGCGAAAGATTCCGCCCGATGCGCTCTTGAACGGCGCAGGCGGCTTCCCATTTCCGATGTTGACGCTGCGGGACACTCCCCTCCGAACCGCAGCGAAGCGAAGCCGGCGCCCTCCCCTCCCCTCCAGGCGCCGCTCGCGCAGGCCGCCGGACTCCCCCAGTCCGGCGGCTTTCTGCTTTGTGGCGCTGCACAATAATTCCAACCTGATCACTGATCATTACAATGAACGGTCGCCGGGGGCTTCCCGAGCGACCGGACCTGGCCTAGTCAGCGGGGGTGGCGCCCCGTCGCGCCGCATCCCTTGCGGCCCTGCCGCGTCGTTCGAGACTGCTCGTCCATGACCGCCCACGATCTGCGCCAACCCGTTCAGCCGATCACCAAGGCCGCGCTGGAGGCGGCCTTCGCCAAGATCGTGGGGACCGGGCCCGGCGCAGTCGAACAGACCTATCTGACCCAGGCGCACGAAGACTATTCCGCCGATGAGACGCCCGAGCTGAGCGGCGAGGATCTGGCCGCCCTGCTCGCCGCCTCCTGGACCGCCGCCAAGGCCTATCCGACCGACGCGGCCGCTCCCGCCATTACCGTCGGCCCGCTGCATGGCGCGTCGGAAAGGGTTCTGGACTACGATCTGGTGCGCATCGTCCAGTCCGACGCGCCCTTCCTGGTCGACAGCGTCATGGGCGCACTGGCCGAGGCCGCCGTGTCCGTGCGCGCCCTGTTCCACCCGGTGGTCGAGCTGGACGGCCGCCGCCTGTCGATCATCATGCTGGTCATCGACAGCGTGCCGCAGGAGCGGCGCGACGCCCTGGGCGAGGGCCTGGCCCAAAGCCTTTCGGACGTTCACGCCGCCGTCGCCGATCATGACGCCATGACGTCCCTGATGCGCCAGGCCGTGCAGCGTCTGGAAGAGACCCCGCCCCCGGTCGATCCCGCCGTCCTGGCCGAGAACATCGCCTTCCTGAAATGGCTGAAGAGCGACCATTTCGTCTTCCTGGGCGCGCGTGACTACGACTATCCGCTGAACGCCGACGGCGACTATGAGGCCGAGGCGCCGCTGGGCCTGTCCACCGACGGCCTGGGGATCCTGGCCGACCCCGAGCGCACCGTGCTGCGCCGCGCGTCGGAACCCGCCGTCCTGACGCGCCAGATGCGCCGCCAGTTGGACCTTAGCGAACCGGTGACGGTGGCCAAGGCCAACGCCCGCTCGCGCGTCCACCGCCGCGCCTACATGGACTATGTCGGGGTCAAGCGTTACGGCCCGGACGGCAAGGCGACGGGCGAGACCCGTTTCGTCGGCCTGTTCACGTCGGAAGCCTACGACCAGCTGACGACCGAGGTGCCGCTGCTGCGTCGCAAGGTGGCCAACGCCCTGGCCCGCGCCGACAAGGCGCCTGGCAGCCACAACGAAAAACGCCTCAAGAACATCCTTGAGAATTATCCGCGCGACGAGCTGTTCCAGGTCAGCGAGGACGAGCTGCTGTCCATCGCCCTGGGCATCCTTCACCTCTACGACCGGCCGCGCATCCGTCTGTTCTCGCGCCAGGACCCGTTCGACCGCTTCGTCTCGGTCCTGTGCTTCATCCCGCGCGAGAAGTTCGACTCCGCCGTGCGCGAACGCATCGGCCAGATCATCGCCCGCGCCTGGGGCGGCCGCATCTCGGCCTGGTATCCGGAGCTGTCCGACGCGCCCCTGGTGCGCATCCACTACATCATCGGCGTCGAGCCCGGCGCCCACCCGATCCCGGACGCCGCCCAGCTGGAAGCCGACGTCGCCGAGGCCGGTCGCGGCTGGGTCGATCGTTTCGAAGGCGCCCTGCGCCGCTCGGGCGTCGAGGAAGTCGCCGTCGGGCCGCTCAGCGCCCAGTGGGCCAAGGCTTTCGGCGCCGCCTATCGCGATCGCTATGACGCCGACGAAGCCGCGACCGACCTGCAATATGTGAACCGGCTGAACGAGACCGGTCTGCCCGGCGAGGGCAAGGCCGTCGCCGTGCGCGCCTTCCGCACGCCGGACGACAGCCGCCTTCAGTTCCGCTTCAAACTGTATCGTCGCGGCCCCGCCGTGCCCCTGTCCGATGTCCTGCCGATCCTGGCCGATATGGGTCTGAAGACGTTGGAGGAATACGGCTATCCGATCCGCCCGATGGGCGAGGAGGAGATCCACGTCCACGAGTTCCTGATGGAGGATCCGCGCGGCGAGGCGCTGGTCTTCGATGATGTGAAGGGCCCCTTCGAAGACGCCTTCGCTGCCGTCTGGACCGGCCGCAACGAAAGCGACGGCTTCAACCGCCTGGTGATCGAACTGGGCGTGGAATGGCGCGACGCCGCCCTGATCCGCACCTTGGCCCACTATCGCCAGCAGACGGGTCTCGACCCCTCCCAGACGGTGCAGGAAGAGGCCCTGCGCGAATATCCCGACGTGGCGCGCGCCCTGCTGTCGCTGTTCAAGGCCAAGTTCGCGCCCCATTCTGAGGTTTCGGGGGGCGACACCGCCGACGACCGCGCGCCGGCCGTCGCCGAGCTGGACGCCAAGATCGTCACCCTGCTGCAGGACGTGAAGAGCCTGGATCACGACCGGGCCCTGCGCCGCATCGCCGCCCTGATCGGCGCGATCAAGCGCACCAACTATTTCCAGCTGGACGCCGACGGTCAGCCCAAGCCGCACATTTCGATCAAGATCGCCTCGCGCGAGCTGGACGACCTGCCCCTGCCCAAACCCTATCGCGAAATCTTCGTCTGGGCGCCGCACGTCGAGGGCGTGCACCTGCGCTTTGGTCCCGTCGCGCGCGGCGGTCTGCGCTGGTCGGACCGTCGCGACGACTTCCGCACCGAGGTCCTGGGCCTGGTCAAGGCGCAGCAGGTCAAGAACGCCGTCATCGTGCCGGTCGGCTCCAAGGGCGGCTTCTATCCCAAGCAATTGCCCCGCACGACGGACCGCGAGGCCATTCAGGGCGAGGCCATCCGCGCCTATCGCACCTTCCTGTCCGGCCTTCTGGACATCACCGACAACATCGCCGCCGACGGGTCGGTGACCCATCCGGCCAATGTCATCGCCTGGGAAGGCGACGACCCCTATCTGGTCGTGGCCGCCGACAAGGGCACGGCGACCTTCTCCGACATCGCCAACGGCGTCTCGGCCTCCTACGGCTTCTGGCTGGGCGACGCCTTCGCCTCGGGCGGCTCCATCGGCTATGACCACAAGGCCATGGGCATCACCGCGCGCGGCGCGTGGGAGGCGGTCAAGCGCCACTTCCGCGAAATGGGCAAGGACATCCAGACCCAGCCCTTCACCATGGTCGGCGTCGGCGACATGTCCGGCGACGTCTTCGGCAACGGCGTTCTTCTGTCCAAGGCGACGCGCCTGGTCGCCGCCTTCGATCACCGCGACATCTTCATTGATCCGAACCCGGATCATGTGACCAGCTGGGTCGAGCGCAAGCGGCTGTTCGACCTGCCGCGCTCGTCCTGGCAGGACTATGACAAGGCGCTGATCTCGGAGGGCGGCGGCGTCTTCTCGCGCTCGGCCAAGTCGATCCAGCTGACGCCGCAGATCAAGGCGGCCCTGGACATCGCCGAGGACGAACTGGACCCGGTCAGCCTGATCCGCGCCATCCTGAAGGCGCCGGTCGAACTGCTCTATCTGGGCGGCATCGGCACCTATGTGAAATCGGCGGCCGAAACCGACGCCCAGGTCGGGGACAAGGGCACCGACGCCCTGCGCATCAACGCCGACGAACTGCGGGTCAAGGTGGTGGGCGAGGGCGCAAACCTCGGCTTCACCCAGGCCGGGCGCATCGCCTTCGGTCAGGCCGGCGGTCGCATCAACACCGACGCCATCGACAACTCCGCCGGCGTCGACACCTCCGACCACGAGGTCAACATCAAGATCCTGGTCGGCTCGGCCGTGACCAACGGTGTCCTGCCGGCCGAGGAGCGCACGCCGCTTCTGGCCTCCATGACCGACGAGGTCGGCCTGAAGGTGCTGGCCCACAACTACGACCAGACCCTGGCCCTGACCCTGCAGCAGGCCGAGGGCGTCGGCGCCCTGGACGCCCAGCAGCGGTTCATGCAGAGCCTCTCGGCGCGCGGAAAGCTGGACCGCAAGGTCGAGGGCCTGCCCAACGACGCTCGCGTCAAGGAGCTGATGACGGCGGGCATCCCGCTGGCCCGGCCCGAGTTGGCCGTCCTGATGGCCTACGCCAAGCTGGAGCTGTCGGACGATATCGTCGCCTCGCAGGCGCCCGAGGATCCCTTCTTCGAACAGATCCTGGTCCGCTACTTCCCCGAGGCCCTGGCCCGGTTCGAGCCGGAGATGAAGAGCCACCGTCTGCGGCGCGAGATCATCGCCACCGTCATGGCCAATGAAGTCGTCAACATGTGCGGCCCGACCTTCCCCGACCGCCTGCGCGGCTCGGCGGAATGCGACACCACCGCCCTGATCATCGCCTTCGAGGCGGCGCGCCGCGTCTTCCGTCTGGACGAGGCCTGGGACGCCGTGTCGGCTCTCGACCTGAAGATCTCGGCCGAGGCCCAGATCGCCCTCTATCAGGAGATCGCCGTCGTCCTGCGTCGTCAGACTTTCTGGCTGGCCCGCCGCGCCAAGGGCGGTCTGTCGGTCCAGGCCCTGATCGACCGCTACCGCCCGATCGCCGACGCCTTGCAGGCCGAGGGCGCGCCGGTCCTGTCGCGCTTCGAACAGGGGCGTCTGGATGCGCGCGTCAAACGCTTTGCCGACCACGGCGCGCCTGAAGATCTGACCCGCAGCATCGCCATCATGCGCCCCCTCGTCGCCGCCGCCGACATCGGGGACCTGGCGCAGGAGGCGAACTGGCCGGTCGCGGCCATGGCGCGCCTGTATCACCAAGTTGGGGCCGCTTTCGACTTCGACCGTCTGCGCGCAGCCGCCGGCTCCATTCCGTCTGCGGATCATTTCGATCGTCTCGCCGTCCGTCGTCTGATCGAGGACCTGATGAACGAGCAGGCGGCCCTGACCCGCGCCGTCGCCCGCGCCTCCGATCCGTCGGTCGGCGTCAGCGAGGACGCGGCCGAGGCCTCCGTGGACGCCTGGATCGGCTCCAAACAGGCGACGGTCGAGGGTGTGCGCGCTTCGGTGGACGAGATCGAACAGTCCGGCTCGGGCTGGACCTTTGCCAAACTGACCATCGCCAATGCGACGATCCGCGATCTGGCGACGGCAGCCGTGAATGGTTAGTCGTGCTATCGGACTCGGCCGGCTTGAGCACGTGATCGCTTGACGAAGCCGTCGTCGCACGGCCTCTTCAGCCGCTGATCAGGCTGGGGAGGCCGCAATGCCGAGAAAGTTCCTCGTCGTCGTCGACGACAGTCCGGAGTTCGAGGCCGCCCTGCGGTTCGCCTCGCGCCGGGCGAAATCGACGGGCGGGCGCGTGGTCATGCTGCGCGTCCTGCCGACCGACAGCGACGCCCACTGGTCGGGCGTGCGCGAGGAAATCGAACGCCAGCAGCGCCAGGAGGCGGAAATCCTGCTGAACCGCCTGGGCGAGGAGGCGCAAACCCGTTCCGGCGCCGCGCCGGTCTTCCTGATCGAAAAGGGCGAGGCCCAGGCTGCGATCAAGAAGGTCGTTGCCGCCGATCCCGACATCAAGATCCTGGTCCTGGCCGCCGGAACCAGCTCGCGCGGCCCCGGCCCGCTGGTCTCGGCCATCATCAAACAGGGCGCGCAGATCGGCGGCCGCAAACTGCCCGTCACCATCGTCCCCGGCGAACTGACCGAAGACGAGATCGAAGACCTGGCCTAGCCGGGCAGGGGTCTAACTCTTCGGGACCAGGCGCCACATCCGCAAGGGATGGCGCACGGTCCCGGCCTCGGCCCCCGCGCGGTCCCCGCGACCCATATAGAGGTCGGCGCGCACCGGTCCGCGAATGGCCGATCCGGTGTCCAGCGCCATGGCCAGACCGCGATAGCTGGCCGTCGCGCCGCGCAGATTGCCCCCGTCGGCCTCCAGCCAGACCAGTTCGCCATAGCGCCAGTGCGCCGGGTCGACCGCGATCGCCCGCCGCTCGGTCAGGGGCACGCCCGCCGCCCCCGCCGGATGGCCGTCATCGTCGGGGTCCAGTCGGAAGAAGATGTAGCGCGGGTTCAGCGCCATGACCGCCTGCGCCTCATAGCCCCTGTGGCTGGCCAGCCAGTCCCGGATCGCATCGCCGGAGGTGCCGTTTTGCGGCAACAGCCCCTGCTGCGCCATCGGTCGGGCGATGCCCACGAACGGCTTGCCGTTGTCGGCGGCATAGGCGGCGCGGCCGCGCGTGCCGTCCTCAAACGTCAGATACCCCGACCCCTGGATCTGAAGAAAGAACAGGTCCTCGGCCCGCATCCAGGCCAGGGCCTGCTCGGGCCGAGCGGCGGATTCGATATAGGCCCGGTCGCCTGCGGCGCGGGGATTGGCGGGCTTGGGCAGGACGGGAGCCGAGAACTCGGCGTCCGGCCGACGCCGCGCCGGATATTCGGGCGCGAAATAGGAGGTCAGCAGCCCCGGTCGCCCGTCCGTCGTCTGGGCCGGGATCGCGCTGAAGCTGGCTTCGAAGAAGGCGCGCGCCTGCGACGGCGTGATCGTCATCGTCGTGGCCATGGCCTTGGCGCGTCCGCAGACCCGGCTTGCAACCGCCTCACGCGCCGCGCCGCACCCGTCCACATAGGCCCGGAAGGCGGCCAGGTGATCCTCCTGGCTCCAGCCCGGCAACACGGCGGGGCTCAGGGCGTCGGACGGCGCGGGAGGCGGTGCCGGGTTCGGCGAAGGCGTATAGGGTACCGGCCCTGTCTGCGGCCCTGTCGTCCCCGTCGGCGTCATCGGCCCGGTCGAACAGGCCGCGACAGCCAGGGCGGCCGTCAGCGTCGCCAGTCCGCCCGACTGGCCGCGAACCGCCATCAGGCGTTGGCCGGCTCGACGCGCGCCAGGACCCAGTTCGGGTCTGTCGCGCCCAGGGTGCGTTCGAAGGTCCAGTGTTCGGCCGTGCGGCGTTCCTCGACCAGCGGCTCGCCCGTCGTCGCGTCCGCCGTTTCGCCGGAAGCCTTGGTCACCCGGCTGCGCAGTTCGGCCAGGAAACGGACCTTGGCTACGGCCTTGTCACCCTCGGCGACCGCGCCTTCCAGATCGGCCCGGGGCGGATACAGGAACTCGACGGTCTCGGTCTCTCCGCGCGTCTCGCGCGCTGCGATGCCGGTCTCGAACGAGGCGAAGACGTTCGGCTTCAGCAACGGCTTCAGCGCGGCCCGGTCGCCGGCAGCGTAGCCGCGCACGATGGTCTCATAGGCCTGGCGCGCCCCGTCCAGGAAACGGGCCGGGTCGAACGCCGGATCGCGTGCCTTCAGGCTGGCGATGGAGGCCAGGGTCGCCGGGTCGATCGCTGCGACCTTGGGCGTCTCGGGCTGGGCCGGGCCGGGCGGCGCGATCTTGGCGTCTTCCTGCGGCTGACGGCCCACCCGCTTGCCCAGCACATTGTAGAGCTGGAACAGAACAAAGGCTGCGATGAAGGCGAAGACGACGACCTGGAACTGAACCGGCATGTTCAAGAGGAGATTCCTGTAGCGAACGACGGGTGCGCCAAACACTTAGTCTGGCGTGATTACGGGCTCATATAGGGTGAGGCAAGGCGAAGCGCGCCCCCAATCGCGCGCGCGACGTTGCGGCCAAGCGTCCCGGCATGGTAGTCGCGGCGCCTCATTCCGGCCTCATCGGCCCCAAACTGCGCCAAAGACCGTTTCATGACCGACGCCGCCCCTCCCGCCGAACAGCCCCAGCAAGGCGACGCCCAACAGGGCCAGCCCGCCGGCCCCGGCTTCCGCATCCTGGCGCAATACGTCCGCGACTTCTCGTTCGAGAACCCGCGCGCCCCGGAATCCCTGCGCATCGACGGCAAGCCCGCGATCGACCTGGGCGTTGAAATGGCCGCCCAGGGCCGCCCCGACGGCCTGTTCGAACTGGACCTGAAGCTGTCGATCAAGGCGACGCACGAGAACCAGCCCGTCTTCCACGTCGAACTGGTCTATGGCGGCCTGTTCCAACTGGCCAATGTCCAGGAGCAGGACATCGAGCCGCTGCTGCTGATCGAATGCCCGCGCTACCTGTTCCCGTTCGCGCGCGAGATCATCTCGGGCGCCACGGCCGACGGCGGTTTCTACCCCCCGTTCCAGCTGGACCCCATCGACTTCGCCGCCATCTACATCGCGCGCCAGCAGCAGATCGCCCAGCAGCCGGTCGAAACCGGCCAGGCCTAAGCGCGCGACATGGCCGCCGCGCGGCCTTCGCCTGATCCATCGAAAGCCGCGGGCGAGGACGTCGTCCGCGGCATTCTTCTGCGCATCGCCGCGGCCGGCTGTTTCTCCATCATGACGGCGACGTTGAAGCTGGCGTCGCAGGACGGCGTGGCGGCGCCGGAAATGCTGTTCTACCGCGCCTTCTTCGGCCTGCCGGTGGTGTTGGCTTGGGTGCTGACCCAGCCGGGCGGCCTCTCGGCCCTGTCGACGCGCCGCCCCCTGGCTCATCTGGGACGCAGCGCCCTGGGCGTCGCGGCCATTCTGTGCCTGTTCCAAACGCTGACGCTGCTGCCGCTCGCCGACGCGACGACGCTCAGCTTCACCGCTCCGATCTTCGCCACCATCCTGTCCTTCTTCGTGCTGAATGAGGCGGTCGGCCCGCGCCGCTGGGCCGCCGTCGCGGTCGGCTTCATCGGCGTGATCGTCGTCATGCGGCCGGGCGTCGGCCATTCGGTCCTGCCGCTGGCTGGCGTGGCCTTCGCCCTGATCGGGGCGGTGCTGACGGCCGGCGTGACCATCACCCTGCGCCAGCTGCGCGACACAGAGCACGTCGCCGCCATCGTCTTCTGGTTCTTCGTCGCCTGCTCGGTCGTGGGGGCGATCCTGCTGCCCTTCGTCGGCCATTGGCACGCGCTCGGCACCTTCGGACTGCTGGTCGGATCGGGCGTCGCCGGCGGCCTGGCCCAGCTGTTCATGACCGCCTCGCTGCAAAAGGCCCCGGTCGCCGTAGTCGCGCCCTTCGACTATCTCCAGATCGTCGGCGCCATCGTCTTCGGCTGGTGGCTGATGGCCGCGACGCCCACCCTCACCACCCTGGCCGGCGCCGCCCTGATCGCCAGCAGCGGCCTTTACACCGCCTGGCGCGAACACATCCGCCGCAAGGCCAGCCTCATCCAGCCGACCGCGCCGCTAGTTTAGCCACGAGCCATTTATTCAGCGCTGTCTAGCCAGACCTGAAAAATGAACTCTCTTTGCTCGCGAGACACTGCATCCAGCATCCCCTCAACCCGTTCTCTGGCCAAACGTCGGCGCTCCGGGGCAGGTTGATCATAGGCGCCGTGATCGCCGTAGATGCTGAGGTCTATTCGCGGAACCTCAAGATTTCCTGCGATCTCATAAGTTTCAATGAGATCGATCCAACCCGGCTTTGGTTGGAGCGTCGCCATGAAGGCGAGCAGGGCCTCTACACCTATGCAACGATGACCCTTGCCGCTCGATGCGTCAGCGATAGCCTTTGAAAAATCTGTCATGGGGGGGGGGAGGGTTACCGTCCCGTCGATCCGAACCCGCCCGCCCCGCGTGCGGTTTCGTCCAGCGTCTCGACCTCGATCCAGTCCGCCCGCTCATGCCGGGCGATCACCAGCTGGGCGATGCGTTCGCCGCGGCGGATGACGAAGGGCTCGGCGCCGATATTGGCCAGGATCACGCCGCACTCGCCGCGATAGTCACTGTCGATCGTGCCCGGCGCATTGGGGCAGATGATGCCGTGTTTCAAAGCCAGTCCCGAGCGCGCCCGCACCTGGGCCTCATACCCCAGCGGCAGGGCGATCTTCAGCCCCGTCGGCACCAGCGCCCGCTGACCCGGCGCCAGGGTCAGCGGCTGATCCTCGGGCACGGCGGCGCGCAGGTCCATGCCCGCCGATCCGGCCGTCTCATAGGCGGGCAGGGGCAGACCTTCGGAATGCGGCAGGCGCAGGATCTGGATGGCGGTTTCGGTCATTCGGCGGCCTTGAAATGATCAGCGATGCGGGCGGCGACGGCCCGGGCGATGGCGGTCTTGGACTGGCGCGGCCAGGTCTCGGTCCGATCGGCGGTGACCAGCAGCACGGCGTTGCCGTCCGAGCCGAACACGTCGTCGGATACGTCATTGCCCAGGATCCAGTCGCAGCCCTTTCGCGACAGCTTGGCGCGGGCATTGGCCTCCAGATCCGTCGTCTCGGCGGCGAAGCCGATGACCAGGGCCGGGCGGTTCGGACCGGGCGCGGCGACGCCGGCCAGAATGTCGGGATTTTCGATCAGGGCGAGGGTCGGCGGGCCGCCGGGTCCCTTTTTGATCTTGCCGCCGGCGATGGTGTCGATGCGCCAGTCGGCGACGGCGGCCGACAGCACGGCGATGTCGGCGGGGAGGGCGCTCTGCGTCGCCGCCTGCATCTCCAGCGCGCTCTCCACATCGATCCGCGTCACGCCGGTTGGCGCCGCCAACGCCGTCGGGCCCGACACCAGCGTCACCTCGGCCCCCAGCTCGGCCAGGGCGGCGGCGATGGCGTAGCCCTGTTTGCCGCTGGAGCGATTGGTCAGGCCCCGCACCGGGTCGATCGGTTCGAACGTCGGGCCGGCCGTGACCACGGCCTTGCGTACCTTGAGCGGTCGTCCGGCAGCGCCGGCCAGCAGCCCTTCGATGGCCTCCAGGATCGCGGCGGGTTCCGCCATGCGCCCCGGCCCGTATTCGCCGCAGGCCATCTCGCCGTCGTCCGGCCCCACCACCGCGACGCCGTGAAAGCCCGGAAAAGCCTTCAACCGCTCCATATTGGCCTGGACCGCCGGATGCTCCCACATCCGCACATTCATCGCCGGCGCAAGCAACACCCGCTTGTCCGTGGCGATCAGGGTCGTTGAGGCCAGGTCGTCGGCCAGGCCGTTCGCCGCCTTGGCGATCAGTCCCGCCGTCGCCGGCGCCACCACCACCAGATCGGCCCAGCGCGACAGCTCGATATGGCCCATGCTGGTCTCGTCGTCCGGGTGGAACAGCCCTGACCGCACCGGATGGCCGCTCAGCGCCGCCAGCGATAGAGGCGTGACGAACTCGGCGCCGGATTCCGTCAGGATCACCCGCGTCCGCCCGCCCGCCTTGGCGATCAGCCGCACCAGCTCCAGCGCCTTGTAGGCCGCGATGCCGCCGCCGACGATCAGCAGGATCTTGCGGTTCGAAAGGGGGCGATTGTCCATGCCCACGGTCTAGCCGCCGCGCGTGACGGCGTCGAGACGAGAACATTGCGCGAACAATAAAGTTGTGCTTTCGTCGCGTGCAGCGGGTATCTGGAGGGAAGAATGAGAACGCTGACGAGGGGAGGGGCCGCGCTGGTTCTGTGCGGTCTGCTGGCGCTTGCCGGCTGCGACAACAGCTCGGCGGTCGAGACGCGGGATCGGACGACCGAGGCGGCGCCAAAGGCCGGTCTTGTGTCCGAAACGATCGAGACGACCACGACGCAAGAGATCAAGCCGGGTCTGACGGTGACCCGCACCGAGACCATCGACGCCAAGACGGCCCGTCTGTTCGCGCGAAACGGCGCGGACTTCGACGCCCGAACGCCCCAGGACTATATCGCCAAGGTGAAGGCCTTCACCGCCAGTCCGCCCGCCGACGCCGAGACCGTCAAACGACCCAATGGCGACACCCTGATCTATCAGGCCTCGACCAACACCTTCGCCGTCGTGGCCCGCAACGGCTCGCCGCGCACCATGTTCAAGCCGACGACGGGCGCCGACTACTGGGCCGAGCAGAAGGCGGCGGCGCCCACCTTCGGCCAGCGGCGGCAATCGACGGGCGCGGCGGGCTGATATAGAGGGCGGGCTTCCACCAAGGATCTCGCCCCATGCCCGATACGGCCGAACCCAAGACCCCGCTGCTGAAGACCGCCCTGATCTATGATTTCGACGGCACCCTGGCGCGCGGCAATATGCAGGAGGTGTCGTTCATCCCCTCCGTCGGCATGGGCATCGGCGCCTTCTGGGAAGAGGCCGAGCGCCTGACCAAGGACGCCGACGGCGACGGCATCCTGATGTACATGCAGCTTATGCTGCATCACGCGCGTCAGAACGGCGCCCCGGTGACGCGCGAGACCCTGCGCCAGCACGGCGAGGCCGTGGCCCTGTTTGAGGGTCTGAAGGACCTCAGCTGGTTCGACCGGATGAACGCCTTCGGGGCCAAATACGGGCTGGAGATCGAGCATTACATCATCTCCGCCGGACTGGAGGAGATGATCGACGGCACGCCGATCCGCCCCGCCCTGACCCACGTCTTCGCCTCCCACTACGTCTATGACGACAAGGGCGAGGCCGCCTGGCCGGCGGTCGGCGTCAACTACACCACCAAGACCCAGTATCTGTTCCGCATCAACAAGGGCGTGAAGAACCACTGGGAGCACGAACGCATCAACCACTTCATCCCCGACGACGAGCGCGCCGTGCCCTTCGACCGGATGATCTTCATCGGCGACGGCGACACCGATGTGCCGACCATGAAGATGATGCACACCAAGGGCGGCTTCTCGATCGCCGTCTATGACCCGCGCTCGAACGAGCGGGATCAGAAGAAGGTCTATTCCCTGATTTCGGAGGACCGGGTGAACTTCGTCGCCGCCGCCGACTATCGCGAGGGCTCGGCCCTGGACCTGATCGTCAAGGGGCTGGTGGGCCGCATCGCCATCAACGCCGGCTCCATGCCCGCCGATACGGCGGACTAACCGGGCCGATCAGCGCCCCCCGGCTCTCAGCCAGGCGTCGCGCGCGGGGATCAGCCTTGCCGGCGCCAGGCCTCTCAGCGACTTGGCCCCGGTCTGTTTCAGCCCGGCCTCCTGCCCGCGCTGCCACACCACAGTGGCGGGATAGGCGACGCCCGCGGCCACATCGACCACGACCACCTCGCGCGGCAGGGCCCCGCCCCGGTCCAGCCGCAGCTTCATCCCCGCGTCCGACAGATCGACGATCAGACACGCCGTCTCCAGGCCGGGCGCACAGATGACGCCGCGTGCATTGGCGGGCCGGCGCGCGCCCATGCGGCGGTCGGGCTCGACGGCGGGCTTGGATCCAAACAGGCTCATGGTCCGATAACGCACAGATGCGGCTCAGGCGCCAAGCCCGCCTTCAAGACGGCGAACCCCGCGGTCCCGGTCCAGAGCGACGATCAGGTCCGCCTCCACGCCGCCTTTCATCATATGCCGGCTGAGGCGCTCATAATGCTGGATGAAGACCGCCAGGGCCGCGCGTCGCTCGGGCGATACGGCGTCCTGCCCCATCAATCCCGCCTCCTGCTCGCAGCGCCAGTCCAGCACGACATCGAACCCCGGCGCCTTCAGAAAGATCAGGGCGTCCAGACGCGCGCGCAGGCGGGCGTAGGGCTGACCCAAGGCCGCATCGACCGTCCTGCGCCATTGGCCCCCGACATCCTGCCGGGCCTCCAGAGTGTTGATCGGCGCAATCAGGTCCCCCTCGGCCTGCGGTGTCGCGCCGAGGCACCATCCCTCCAGCACGATGACCCGGGGCCGACCCTGCACGACAGGCCAGTCCGCCTCGGGCGCCCGATCGTCGGCCAGCTTGTCGAAACGCGGCAGAGGCGTCAGGTCGTCCGGCCCTGCCCCCTGCAACCGATCCAGCAGATGGTTCAGAAGCCCCAGGTCGTGCGTCCCCGGCGGCCCGCGCGTGGCGAACAGCGGATGCACCCGGGCCGCCATCGCCGCCCGCTCCGCCTTCGTCAGATAGACGTCGTCCAGCGACAGGCTCGCCCCGCCGAACCGCTCGGCGACGGCTTTTGCTAGGGTCGATTTTCCCGAACCCTGCGATCCCGCGATCCCCAGGATCGGCGGACCGTCCCGGCCTATCGCCTCGGTGCGCGGGTCGATCCATCGGCCGATCCTGTCGATCAGCCGCGCGTCGATCATTTCAGTGCTGGTTTTCCGGCAACCGCACGATCAGGCCGTCCAGCGCGTCCGACACCCGGATCTGGCACGACAGGCGGCTGTTCGGCTCGACCTCTTCGGCGAAGTCCAGCATCGATTCTTCCATGGCCGACGGCTTGCCCGTCGCCTCGCGCCAGGCCTCGTCGACATAGACATGGCAGGTCGCGCAGGCGCAGGCCCCGCCGCAGTCCGCGTCGATGCCCGGCACATTGTTGCGGATCGCGCCTTCCATGACGCTCAGCCCCGGCTTCACGTCGACGACGTGCTCGGTTCCGTCATGCTCGATATAGGTGATGCTGGCCATGCGCCGCTCTTATCAAGCCATGCCGCCTGCGCAAGACCGTAAGTTGGCGCCAGCATCTCTATATGGCATTATCGACCTATGAACGACATGCGCAAGATCACCGCCATTTTGCCCACGCGCCTACTCGCGGCCGCTCAGGATGCCACGGGCCAGGGCGTGACCGAAACCCTGCGCCGCGCGCTGGAAACCCTGGCGCACGCGGACTGGAGTCGCCGCATGCTGGCTCTGGAAGGCCGCGCGCCCTTGCAGGTCGATCTGGACGACCTACGCGAGGACCGGACGCCAGGCGGATCGGACCGCACGGCTTGATCGCCGCAGACACCAGCGCGGTCCTGCACTTCCTGCACGGCTTCGACGGTCCGTCCCGCCCCGCCGTTCGCCAGGCGCTGCGCGACGAACGGCTGGTGTTGCCGCCCCTCGTCCTGACGGAACTGCTGTCCGCCCCATCGCCTGAAAGCGATCTCGACGGTCTTCTGGCCGCAGCGCCGCTCGTGCCGGTGATCGACGGCTATTGGGAACGGGCGGCGCTCAATCGACGCGCGCTTGCGATGCGGGGCCTCAAAGCGCGGCTGGCCGACGCCCTGATCGCCCAATCCTGCATCGATGCGGGAATCCCTTTGATTTCCGGCGATCCCGATTTTCGGCATTTCGCCGCCCATTGCGGGCTCAAGCTGGCGCAATAGGGCGCAGAAAAAAACCCCCGAAGCGCCGCTTCGGGGGGTTCTGAAATCAGGCCGCCTTCTTGCGGCTGGGCGCGACCATCAGCTTCTTGGTCTCGGCGATGGCCTTGGCGGGGTTTAGACCCTTGGGGCAGACCTGGGCGCAGTTCATGATCGTGTGGCAGCGATACAGTTTGAACGGGTCTTCCAGGTCGTCCAGACGCTTTTGCGTGGCGTCGTCGCGGCTGTCGGAAATCCAGCGATAGGATTGCAGCAGCGCCGCCGGGCCCAGATACTCTTCCTGGTTCCACCAGTAGCTGGGGCACGAGGTCGAGCAGCAGGCGCACAGGATGCACTCGTACAGGCCGTCCAGCTTCTCGCGCTCGGCCGGGGTCTGCAGACGTTCCTTCTCGGGATCCGGCTCGTCCGATTGCAGATACGGCTGGATCGAGTCGTACTGGGCGTAGAACAGGCTCAGGTCCGTCACCAGATCCTTGACCACCGGCTGGTGGGGCAGGGGGGAGATGGTGATGGTGTTGGACGCGCATTCGTCCCAGCCCTTGGTGCAGGCCAGGGCGTTGCGCCCGTCGATGTTCATCGAGCACGAGCCGCAGATGCCCTCGCGGCACGACCGCCGGAACGACAGGGTCGGATCGATGGTGTTCTTGATGTGGATCAGGGCGTCCAGCAGCATCGGGCCGTGGTCGCCGGTCGGCACCTCATAGGTGTCCCAGCGCGGATCGGCGTCGGTTTCCGGATCGTAGCGATAGACCTTGTAGGTCTTCACGTCCTTGGAGCCCGGCGCGGCCTTGTGGACCTTGCCGGTCGTCGGCTTGGAGCCTCGGGGGAGAGTCAGCTGGACCATCTTAGTAAACCCGCGCCTTCGGTTCGATATACGCGATGTCGTCGGACATGGTGTAGTTGTGGACCGGACGATAATCGATCTGGACCTGCTCGCCCGGACGCTTCCACGCCAAGGTGTGCTTCATCCAGTTGACGTCGTCGCGATCGGGATAGTCTTCGCGGGCGTGGGCGCCGCGCGATTCCGTGCGGTTCAGGCCGCCCTCGATCGTCACCAGCGCCTGGGCGATCAGGTTGTCGTATTCCAGCGTCTCGACCAGATCCGTATTCCAGATCAGGCCGCGATCGGTGGTCTTGATGTCGGCGCCGGCCGCTTCGATGGCGCGCAGCTTGTCGATGCCCTGTTGCAGGGTCTCGCCGGTGCGGAACACCGCCGCATCGGCCTGCATCGCGCGCTGCATCGACAGACGCAGCTCGGCGGTCGGGGTCGAGCCGTCGGCGTAGCGGAAGCGGTCCAGGCGGGCCAGGTGCTGGTCGGTCTGGCTCTTGGAGGCCGACGGCACAGCCGAGGCCTTATCGACGACTTCACCGCAGCGCAGGCCGACGGCGCGGCCGAACACCACCAGGTCGGTCAGGGAGTTGGAGCCCAGGCGGTTGGCGCCATGCACCGAAACGCACGCCGCCTCGCCTACGGCCATCAGGCCCGGCACCACGCTGTCGGGGTTGCCGTCGCGCAGCGTCAGGACTTCGCCATGATAGTTGGTGGGGATGCCGCCCATGTTATAGTGCACGGTCGGCAGGACCGGGATCGGCTCCTTGGTCACATCCACGCCGGCGAAGATCTTGGCGCTTTCGGAAATGCCGGGCAGGCGCTGGTGCAGGATCTTCGGATCCAGGTGATCCAGGTGCAGGAAGATGTGGTCCTTGTTCGGACCCACGCCGCGGCCTTCACGGATTTCGATGGTCATGGAGCGCGAGACCATGTCACGCGGCGCCAAATCCTTCACGGTCGGCGCGTAGCGCTCCATGAAGCGCTCGCCTTCCGAGTTGGTCAGATAGCCGCCCTCGCCGCGTGCGCCCTCGGTGATCAGGCAGCCGGCGCCATAGATGCCGGTCGGGTGGAACTGCACGAACTCCATGTCCTGCAACGGCAGGCCGGCGCGCAGCACCATGGCATTGCCGTCGCCGGTGCAGGTGTGGGCCGAGGTGGCGCTGAAATAGGCGCGGCCGTATCCGCCGGTCGCCAGAACCACCATCTTGGCGCGGAACTGGTGAAGCTGGCCGTTGTCCAGTTGCAGGGCCGTCACGCCGGTGCAGGCGCCGTCCTGCATGATCAGGTCCAGCGCGAAATATTCGACGAAGAACTTCACCTCGCGGCGCACCGACTGGCCGTAAAGGGTGTGCAGGATGGCGTGGCCGGTGCGGTCGGCGGCGGCGCAGGTGCGCTGCACCGGGCCTTCGCCGAAGTTGCGGGTCATGCCGCCGAAGGCGCGCTGATAAATCTTGCCTTCTTCGGTGCGGCTGAAGGGCACGCCCCAGTGTTCCAGCTCATAGACGGCCTTGGGCGCGTTACGGACCAGATATTCGATCGAGTCCTGGTCGCCCAGCCAGTCCGACCCCTTGACGGTGTCGTACATGTGCCACTGCCAGCTGTCCTCGCCCATGTTGCCGAGCGAGGCGGAGATGCCGCCCTGGGCCGCGACGGTGTGCGAGCGGGTGGGGAAGACCTTGGTCACGCAGGCGACCTTCAGCCCCTGCTGGGCGGCGCCGAGCGCGGCGCGAAGGCCCGAGCCCCCGGCGCCGACGACGACGACGTCGTATTCGTGATCGATCAGTTCGTAAGCGGCCATCAGTTGATCAGGCTCCGAAACCAGCGGGCAGCGGCGCCGAGCCCAGCGCCAGCCGCACGATGAAGAAGACGCTGGCCGCTGCCAGCACCAGGAAGACGACGTTCAGCAGCAGGACCAGAAGGCCGCGCGTTCCGACGTTGGGTACGTAGTCTTCCAGAACGACTTTCCAAGCCAGGCTGACGTAGCCGAAGAAGATCACCGCAGTGATCGCCATCAGGGCGGCGTTCAGCGGATTGGCGAACCAGGCCATCGCCGCGTCATAGCCGGCGCCCGCCAGGGTGAAGCCGGTCGAGGCGACCCACAGGCCCAGCGGCAGCAGGGCCACCAGCAGGATGCGCTCGATCAGCCATTCGCCGGCGCCGTGACGCTCGGAAACCTTGACGTTGTTCTTGAATTTTGCGGCGCCGCTCACAGCGAAACCCTCCCCGTGGCGAACAGCACGACCCAGAACAGCACGGCCAGCGGGATCGGCCCCCAGACGGCGATGTTCGACAGGGCGGTCGCCGACTTCACCGTCAGCCCGTTGCCGGTGTCGTTATAGGTGTGGCGCGCGCCGTTCAGGATGAAGGAGAACAGCACGACCGTCAGACCGAAGAAGACCAGCAGGCCCAGCGGCGACCCGGCCAGATCGAGCGCGCTCTGGAACGCCTCGGGCCCGAACGCTAGCGCGCCCAACCAAGCCAAGACGAACAGCACGCCGACCGTGGCGGCGATGATCGTCGCGCGGAACAGGATCGAGGCCGTCATGGTGACGTGCCAGCGCCAGACGCCCATGTGGGGCGACAGCGGCGTGATATGTCTGTTCGGTTGAGTGACGAAGCGACCCGTCCGGTCGCTTGAGGCGCCACCCGGCGTCGGGTTGGGCTGGTTCATGCGAATGGTTCTCAAAAGCGAATGAATTCAATCGCCGTGTGCGGTTGCGAAGGCTTTTGTGACCCTGTGGGGCCGGTGTCAACGCACAGACACCCAGATCGACGGATTGTGCGGATTACGTCGGTTCCATCACGACGGATCACGTTTGCGTTCCGCGCCCATTGGACGGCTAGGCGACGCGCCGGACGATTTGGCAGGGTGGGCATATGTTGCTGCTCGCCCTGATGTCCGCCGTCGCCCTGGAGCCCGCCATCCAGACGACAGGGCTTCTGGACGCGACGCCTGAAACCTATCGCGCGCCGGCCGTCCGCCCCTATCAGCCGCCGTCCCGTTTCGGGCGCGAAACGGCCGAGGGGGACGGCGAGATCGAGCGGCATCGCCGCCCTCTGACAGCCCCCGTCGCGGTCGATGACTACGCCGGCGACTATGAGTTCAGTCCCTCCGACAGCCAGACGACCTACGATCAGGGCGTCGCCCAGGCCGCGATCGACGCCGAAGCCGCAATGGGCCCGCTGGACGGCCGCTGGCGCATCGCCCAGCCGGACGGAAAGCCCTTGCTGTCGCTGTCCCTGACTGACCGGGGCGAGGGCCGTCGGGTCGAGGGCGCCTGGCGAAGTCTGGACGCGCCGGCCGGGATCGACCGAATGGGCTTCGCCGGCCCGGTCTCGACCCAGGGTGAGGTCGTCGTCATTCCCCTGTCGGAGGGCGAACTGCATCTGCATCCGGCGTTGAATGGCTGGGCTGGAGAGTGGATCCACGACGGCCGCGCCCGTCCCGTCACGGCTTCCCGTTCAGGCTGATCTCGCCACCCCTGATCTCGCCACCGGCGATCCGCCACCCTATATGTAGCGAATGACCCAGCCCCGTTCCGTCCTTCGCCTGCACCCCGCCCATCGCGACGACATCGGCGACCTGACCACCCGGCGTCCGGTGCCCGGCCCCGGCGTGGACCAGATCGATCCCTTCCTGTTCCTGAACCACCATGGGCCCCAGACCTATGCGCCGGGCAACGCCGGCCTGCCGTTCGGTCCGCATCCGCACCGGGGCTTCGAGACCGTCACCTTCATCCTGGACGGCGAACTGGCCCACAACGATTCCGGCGGCGGCGAGAGCATCATCAAGGCGGGCGGCGTCCAGTGGATGACAGCCGGCTCAGGCCTGATCCACGCCGAACTGTCCCCGGCCGCCTTCAAGCGCGACGGCGGGCCGATGGAGATCCTGCAGCTGTGGGTCAACCTGCCGTCGCGGCTGAAGATGACCAGGCCGGACTATATCGGCCTGCAGAAATCCGACATCCCGACCTTTACCACCGAGGCCGGCGTCACGGTCGAGCCGGTCTCCGGCGACTGGCTGGGCGTGAAGGCGCCGATCCAGTCTTTGATCGACATCCATCTGGCCGTCGTGCGCCTGCCTGCCGGCGCGACGTTCGAGACGCCCGTCGCCCGTGGCCGCAACGTCTTCCTCTATGGGGTCAAGGGTGAGATCGCCGTCGCCGGAACCCCTGTGCCGCAATGGAACCTCGCCGCCCTGTCCGACGGGGATGCGGTCCAGATCACGGCGACCACCGACGCCGTCGTCCTTCTGGGCCACGCCGAGCCCATCGGCGAGCCGGTCTTCAGCCACGGCCCCTTCGTCATGAACACCCGCGATGAGATCATCCAGGCGATCCAGGACTACCAGTCCGGCAAGTTCGGCCCGCCGCCAAAGGTGTGAAGTAATCCTCCCCCGCCCAGCGGGGGAGGGGGACCGCGAAGCGGTGGAGGGGGCGACCGCATCATCTGTGTTGAAAGTCTCATTCAAGCACCGTGCGATTTTCGCCCCCTCCACCACGCTGCGCGCGGTCCCCCTCCCCCTTTCCGCTGCGCTTCTTGGGGGAGGATCTTGTGGCGCCCAAACCTCCGCCCCCCGGAGATGATGCGCTCCCCGCCAAAACCCTATATGACGCCGGTTCCTAGCGACCGCCCCAGCCGAAGACACGCCGAATGCCCAGCCTGAACGAGATCCGCGCCACCTACCTCGACTATTTCGCGGCGGACGGCCACGCCAAGGTCCATTCGGCCCCGCTGGTGCCGCAGAACGACCCGAGCCTGCTCTTCGTCAACGCCGGCATGGTGCCGTTCAAGGACTATTTCACCGGCGCCGCCAAGCCGCCCTATCCGCGCGCGACCAGCTCGCAGAAATGCGTGCGCGCCGGGGGCAAGCACAACGATCTGGACAATGTCGGATACACGGCCCGCCACCTGACCTTCTTCGAGATGCTGGGCAACTTCTCCTTCGGCGACTACTTCAAGGAACACGCCATCGAGAAGGCGTGGAACCTGGTCACCCAGGATTTCGACCTGGACCCCAAACGCCTACTGGTCACCGTCTATATCGATGACGACGAGGCCGCCGCGATCTGGAAAAAGGTCACCGGCTTCTCCGACGACAAGATCATCCGCATCGCCGGCTCGGACAACTTCTGGGCCATGGGCGACTCGGGTCCGTGCGGCCCCTGCACCGAAATCTTCTGGGATCACGGCGACAAGATCGCCGGCGGCCCTCCTGGTTCGCCGGACGAGGACGGCGACCGCTACGTCGAAATCTGGAACAACGTCTTCATGCAGTATGAGAAGGAGAACGATCAGATCGTTCGCAACCTTCCCAAGCCCAGCGTGGACACCGGCATGGGTCTGGAGCGGATGACGACCGTGCTGCAGGGCGTGCATTCGGTCTATGAGACCGACCTGTTCAAGACCCTGATCGCTGCTTCCGAAGACGCCACCTCGACCAAGGCGGACGGCGATCAGGCCGCCAGCCACCGGGTCATCGCCGACCATCTGCGGTCGTCTTCCTTCCTGATCGCCGACGGCGTCACCCCGTCGAACGAAGGTCGGGGCTATGTGCTGCGCCGCATCATGCGCCGCGCCATGCGCCACGCCCACCTGCTGGGCGCAGCCGACCCCCTGATGCACCGTCTGGTCCCGACCCTGGTGGCCCAGATGGGCGACGCCTATCCCGAACTCGCCCGCGCCCAGCCTTTCATCGAGGATACGCTGAAGCAGGAAGAGATCCGCTTCCGCACCACGCTCGGCCGCGGCATGGCCCTGTTCGACACGGCGGTTCAGGGCTTCCGTCCCGGCGACATGCTGGACGGCCAGACGGCCTTCACCCTGTCCGACACCTACGGCTTCCCGCTGGACCTGACCCAGGACGAGGCCCGTCGTCGCGGCTTCTCAGTCAACGTCGACGGCTTCGAGGCCGCCATGGCCGAGCAGCGCCAGCGTTCGCGCGAAAACTGGAAGGGCTCGGGCCAGACCGCCAACACCAACGAATGGCTGGCGATCCGCGACCGGATGGGGCCGACCGTCTTCACCGGCTATGACAATATCGAAGGCTCGGGCGAGGTCCTGGCCATCATGAACGCCGGCGCGCCGGTCGAGACGGCCGAGGCCGGCGATATCGTCGAAGTCTTGTTCGACACCACCCCCTTCTATGCCGAAAGCGGCGGCCAGGCCGGCGATCACGGAACCCTGGAATGGCCGGGCGGAGAGGCCGAGGTCATCGACGTGCGCAAACACGCCGGCGACCTGCACGTCCTGGTGGCCCAGGTCACGGCCGGCAAGCTGGAGATCGGAACCCGCGCGGCCCAGCTGGTGGACGCCGAAAAGCGCCGCACCAGCCGCGCCAACCACTCCGCCGCCCACCTGCTGCATACGGCGCTGAAGAATGTGCTCGGCCCCGCAGTCGCCCAGAAGGGTCAGCTGGTCGATGCCGAGCGCGCACGCTTCGACTTCAGCCACGGCGCCCCGCTTACCGAGGCCGAACTGTCGGCCATCGAGACCGAGGTCAATGCGGTCATCCGCCAGAACGTCCCGGCGGAAACAAAACTGATGGCCCCGCAGGAGGCGATCGAGGCCGGCGCCATCGCCCTGTTCGGCGAGAAATACGGCGACGAGGTCCGCGTCCTGACGCTGGGCCGCTCGCTCGTCAGCGACAACGCCCCCTATTCGGTCGAACTGTGCGGCGGCACCCACGTCGCCCGCACCGGCGACATCGCCCTGTTCAAGATCGTTCAGGAAACCGGCGTCGCCGCCGGGGTGCGCCGCATCGAGGCCCTGACCGGCGAGGCCGCGCGTCAGTATTTGCTGGCCCAGGCCGGCGTCGCCCGTTCGCTGGCCCAGAGCTTCAAGGTCCAGACCGCCGACGTCCCCGCCCGGGTCGACAGCCTGACCGCCTCGGTCAAGACGCTGGAGAAGCAAGTCGCTGAGCTGAAGAAGCAGCTGGCCCTGGGCGGCGGCTCGGGCGCGTCGTCGGCGCCTGAAGAGATCAATGGCGTCAAGCTGATGGCCCGCGTGCTGGACGGCGTGGACGGCAAGGGTCTGCGCGGCGTCGCCGAGGACTTCAGGAAACAGGTCGGAACCGGCGTCGTCGCCCTGATCGGCGTCACCGAGGGCAAGGCGGTCGTCACCGTCGCCGTGACCTCCGACCTTGCCGGGACTGGGGCCGACCGCGTCAACGCCGCCGACCTGGCCCGCGCCGCCGTCATCGCCATGGGCGGCCAGGGCGCCGGCGGCAAACCCGACTTCGCCCAAGGCGGCGCCCCCGACGGCTCCAAGGCCGAAGACGGTCTGACGGCGGTTCGCGCGGCGCTGGCGTAAAATACGGTGCCCTTCTCCCGTTGGGAGAAGATGGCCCGCAGGGCCGGATGAGGGTCGGTCGGCGGGCCATGACGCACCAGCCGACCCTCACCCTTTCGCGCAAGTACGATCGCTGCGCGCTCGTGCGCTCAAGCCCTCTCCCGAAGGGAGAGGGTAATCCATCGCAATTTCGAACCTGACAGCCTTGCAACTCAGCGGCTTAGACGGCCGCAGCGTCCGCTTCCTGAGCATGCCGTAGGGACGGCCTATACTCTGCGCTCACCACAGAGGAGGCCGCTCACCCAAGACAAAGTGCACCAATTGCACTCACTTTCTGATCGGCGTCCCGCCGTCCAATCAGACGAATTAGACACTTTAGACGGTCTTTTTGTCCCCGACCGTCTCAACCCATCGGGTCGGGCGTCAGATCGACCCCAGCCAGCTTCCAGGTGAAGGGCGTCCGGCGTTCCATGATCAGCACCAGCGCATCGTCCGGCCGGTCGTCGCGCGTCAGAGTGACGGCGAAGGTGTTGAGCCCGCGATAGGCCCAGGACTGGCGGATCTTGTCCTTGTCTGCGGCCGGCGTGTCGTCGGCGGGCACGGGCCGTTCCGGTTCGGGCGTCTCGCCGGAGCGGACCATGGCGGCGATGCCTTGCGGCGTGACGAAGTTGTCGACCGCGCCTTCGACCAGCGACGGGGCCAGCAGCATGCCCAGCGCCGCCAGGCCCGTGTCGCCCTTGGTCCGGTTGCGGATTTCCAGGGCGGCGCGCGCGTTCAGCTCGCTCTTCAGGCTGGTGCGGAACGCCGGGAAGTCCACCTGCCGCTCCAGCCCGTCCGCATCCCCGGTCCGCGCGGCCCGCACTAGCGCCTGGGCGGCGATGAAGGGCGAGACGAACAGGGCGACGACCACGCCGATGACGACGGCGATCAGGGCTCCGGTGATGATCTTGCGGCTCATGTCGTCTCCTAGGAAAGCCAACGCAGGCTGGGCGGCGTCGGTTGCCGGGTTTATCGCGGGGTGACGGTGACGGCCGGCGCCGTCCCGTCGGGCAGGCCGATGTGAACCAGCTTCCACTCGAACGGCCCGCGCCGCTCGAAGGTGAACAGGGTGCGCGACCCGCCCTGATCCGTCACCGCCATGCGCGCCCGGTTGACGCTCCAGTAGGCGGGGCTGGGCCAGGGCTTGCGGCTGCGCTCAGAAGCCGGCGCCACGCCCGCCGAGGTGCGCTGGCTGGCGTATCGGCCCTCGCCCTTCAGCAAGGCGTTGAGGGCGGCGGGCGTCAGATAGGCGTCCACGTCCGGCTGGCCCAGGATCGGGTTCTGCTCGATCTGACGCCGGAAGGCGCCGATGGGGTCTTCCAGGAAGGACGGCGCGGGCGCCATCGCCTCGGGCCGTCCCGCCAGCTGCGGCCGCAACGACTGGCGCACCGCGTTGAAGTCGATCAGCCGCGCCAGCCCCGCCACGTCGTTCGCCTCAGCCGCCGACCGAATGGCGAAGAAGGCCACCGCGGGCGCCGCGAAGAAGGACAGCACCGCCACGACCACCGCCGCCAGCACCAGGTTTCCGAACAGCCGCTTCACGAACGCATCCTCATTACCGCCGATCATGCACGCCCCGGCCCTTCGCACAACGAAAAGCCCCGCCGGAGCGATCCGACGGGGCTCATTCTTGCTTGTCCTACCGCGCTTCGCGCTGCTTGAGGACATTCCTCCCCAGCGAAGCGGGGGAGGGGGGCCACGCGCAGCGTGGTGGAGGGGGCGGACGCCGCACGGACGTCCACCCTTGTCCTCAGCCCACGTCCGGCAGGGCGGTCTTCAGGTTCTCGGCGACCTTGTCGAGGAAGCCCTCGGTGGTCAGCCAGCCCTGCTGATCGCCAACCAGCAGCGCCAGGTCCTTGGTCATGAAGCCGGCCTCGACGGTGTCCACGACCACCTTCTCCAGGGTGTCGGCGAACTGATCCAGGGCGGCGTTGCCGTCCAGCTTGGCGCGGTGCTTGAAGCCGCGCGTCCAGGCGAAGATCGAGGCGATCGAGTTGGTCGAGGTGGCCTCGCCCTTCTGATGCTGGCGATAGTGGCGGGTCACGGTGCCGTGGGCGGCTTCCGTCTCCAGCACCTTGCCGTCCGGCGTCATCAGGACCGAAGTCATCAGGCCCAGCGAGCCGAAGCCCTGCGCCACCACGTCGGACTGCACGTCGCCGTCGTAGTTCTTGCACGCCCAGACGAAGCCGCCGGACCACTTCATCGCAGCCGCGACCATGTCGTCGATCAGGCGGTGCTCGTAGGTCAGGCCGCGCGCCTTGAACTCGGCGGCGTAGTGTTCGTCGAACACTTCCTGGAACAGGTCCTTGAAGCGGCCGTCATAGGCTTTCAGGATCGTGTTCTTGGTCGACAGATAGACCGGGTAGTTGCGCTGCAGGCCATAGGCGAAGCTGGCGTGGGCGAACTCGCGGATCGAGGCGTCCTGGTTGTACATGGCCATGGCCACGCCGGCGCCCGGCGCCTTGTAGACCTCGTGCTCGATCACTTCGCCGTCCTCGCCGACGAACTTGATCGTCAGGGTGCCGGGACCGGGCATCAGGAAGTCGGTGGCCTTGTACTGGTCGCCGAAGGCGTGACGGCCGACGACGATCGGCTGGGTCCAGCCCGGAACCAGGCGCGGCACGTTCGAGCAGATGATCGGCTCGCGGAAGACCACGCCGCCCAGGATGTTGCGGATGGTGCCGTTCGGCGACTTCCACATCTTCTTCAGGCCGAACTCCTGAACCCGGGCTTCGTCCGGCGTGATGGTGGCGCACTTCACGCCGACGCCGTGCTTCTGGATCGCGTGGGCCGCGTCGATCGTCACCTGGTCGTCGGTGGCGTCGCGGTGCTCCATGCCCAGGTCGTAGTAGTCCAGCTCGAGATCCAGGAACGGGAAGACCAGCTTGTCCTTGATCATCTGCCAGATGATGCGGGTCATTTCGTCGCCGTCGATGTCGACGATGGGGTTTTCGACCTTGATCTTGGCCATGCGTGCTGTCCGCCTGTGACTGTGGGGAAGGGAATGTCGTGGCGGCGGTATAGCGAGGCCGCGCGCCCGCGCAAACCCCGCCGCCCGTCGTCGCCGCCTGGAATAACGCAGATCGGTCCTGAACCCTTTGCCGCCCCCCGGACTTCTCTTGAGCCCAGCAACAGAGACGGACGGCAGGATGACGGAGGAAGAGCGCCAGCTGGTGGATCGCTGGATCGTCACCTTCTGCGAGGCGCCGCCCGTGATCGATGCGGAACTGATGCGCAGGCTGATCGCTGAACAGGAAGCGACACAGCAGGAAGCACAGTCATGTCAGAAAAGACGTTCAAGGCCGGCGACAAGGTGAAGTGGGATCACAGCCAGGGCACCACGACCGGCAAGGTGGTCAAGAAGGTCACCTCGGAAACCAAGATCAAGGGCCACAAGGTTGCGGCTTCCAAGGACAATCCGGAGTATATCGTCGAGAGCGCCAAGAGCGGCGCGCGCGCGGCGCACAAGCCGTCGGAGTTGAAGAAGGCATGACCCTGAACGGCCTGTCGCGCGGCGTCGCCTTTTCGGCCCTTGTCCTGTCTGCGCTGTCCATCGGTGGATGCGGAGACAAGGATGCGGCCGAGACGCCTGCCGCGACCAAGGCCGCCAACCCATCTGCACCGGCCGCCGCTGCGCCGTTGCTGCAGATCCGTCCTGAAACCAAGACCTTCCGGGACTGGAGCGCCACCTGCGGCAACGACGGGACGTGCTGGGCCTTCGGCTTTGCGCCAGAGTTCGCCGCCGGTTGGGTGCGTATCAGCCTGGCGCCGGGCCCTGACGCCCAGCCGCAAATCCTCTTCGGCTATTGGCCCGACGGCGAGGCCAAGGGCGCCGGCCCCCTCAGCTTGACCATCGACGGCCGCGCCTATCCGGCCGTGTTGGGCGCAACGAGCGACGCCGAGGCGCCCGTCGGTGAAATCCGCGACGGCGCCCGCACCGCCCTCGACGCCCTGGCCCAGGGCAAGGTCATGATCATTCGCGGCGCCTCGACCCAAGAGGTGTCGCTGCACGGCGCCGCCGCCGCCCTGTTGTGGATCGACGAGAAGCAGGGACGTCTGGATACGCCCACCGCCATGATCCGACGCGGCGACCGCCCGGCCGCCCTTGTGCCGATCGCGCCGTCGCTGCCGACGGTGACGCCCGCTCCGGCCGTCGATCAGGCCGGTTTCGGCGATCAGAACCAGCGCCTGCCCGCGGCGCTGCGCGCTCGCACCGAGGTCGGCGACTGCCTCAAGGAATCCGCCACGCCCGATATCAGCGACATGGTCATGTCCGCGCGTCTGGACGCCCGCACCGAGCTGTGGGCCGTGCCTTGCGGCGCCGGCGCCTACAACCTGACGCACAACTGGTATCTGACGGGGCCGGGCGGTCGTGACCCGCGACCTGCGGTCCTTGCAGGATCGGAAGGGTCTGGGCCCGATCCGGTCATGCCCGACAATTCGACCATCAACGGCGCCTATGATCCCAAGACCCGCACCCTGTCGGCTTTCGCCAAGGCGCGTGGCCTCGGCGATTGCGGCGCGGCGCAGACCTGGGCCTGGACGGGGCAAGGCTTCACCCTGACGCAGGAAAGCGTGATGGGCGAATGCGCCGGCGTGCCGTCCGACCTGTGGCCCGTCAGCTGGCGCACGCGGTGAACGACCCGGAGGTTCTGATCATCGGCGCGGGCCCGGCCGGCCTGACGGCGGCGACGTACTTGGGTCGCTTTCGTCGGCGGACCCTTGTGGTGGATGGCGGTGCGCCGCGCGCCTGCTGGATTCCGCTCAGCCACAATATGCCGGGCTTTCCCGCCGGCGTCACCGGCGCGGACATCCTCAAGCGGATGCGCGAACAGGCCGAGGAATATGGCGCGGTCGTCGAACCGGGTCGCGTCGGGCGGCTGACCCAAGACGGCGACGGCTTCGTCGCTGTGATCGATGACCGCGCCGTTCGCGCCCGCGCCGTCCTGCTGGCGACCGGCGTCGTCGATCACCATCCCGACTTGCCGGGCGTCGAGGACGCGGTGCGCAAGGCGCTGGTCCGCATCTGTCCCATCTGCGACGGCTATGAGGCGACCGATAAGGCTGTCGCCATCATCGGGCAGAGCGACAAGGGCGCGCGCGAGGCCGCCTTCATGCGCACCTATTCCGACCGTGTGACCCTGATCCATATCGGCGCGCCTGACGCGCTGAGCCGACATGACGAACTGGAACGGCTGGGCGTCGAACTGATCCTGGCGCCGCTGGACGCGATCGACATCGAGAACGACCGGGTGACGGCCCTGAGCTATGCCGGCCAGCGCCGCGCCTTCGATCTGGTCTATTCAGCGCTGGGCACATCGCCGAACGCCGACCTGGCCCGGGGGCTGGGCGCGCGTCTGGCCGACGACGGCCGGTTGGAGGTCGATCTGCACCAGGCCACCAGCGTGCCGGGCCTGTATGCCGCCGGCGACGTGGTTCGCGGCCTCAACCAGATCGCCGTCGCGACCGCCGAAGCCGCCGTCGCCGCCACCGACATCCACAACCGCCTGCGCCAAGCCGACGGCCTGACCGTCGCCGACTAGGCCTGGGTCGCGACCCAGCCGTCGACGATCCGTTCCAGCACCGACAGGGGCACGCCGCCGGCGGCGAGGGCGGTGTCATGGAAGCCCTTGATATCGAACCTGGACCCCAGGCTGGTCTTGGCCTTTTCGCGCAGGCGGACCCATTCGTTGTGGCCGACCTTGTAGGCGCAGGCCTGGCCCGGCCAGCCGCAATAGCGTTCGACCTCGGACGTCGCCGCGCCCTCCTGATCGCCATAGGCCTCCATCATGTAGCGGATGCCCTCTTCGCGGCTCCAGCCCTTGGAATGGATGCCGGTGTCGACGACCAGGCGCGCGGCGCGGAACATCAGCGATTGCAGGTAGCCGATCTGGCCCACCGGATCGTTCTCATAGGCGCCCAGTTCGTCGGCCAGCTGTTCGGCGTATAGCCCCCAGCCCTCGACGTAGGACGAGAAGCCCAGCAGGTTCATCAGCAGCGGCGCGGACTCGCTTTCCTGCTGCAGGCTGATCTGTAGATGGTGGCCTGGCGTCGCCTCGTGATAGGTCAGGGTCGGCAGGGTCCAGGACGGCCATTCCGCCGTGTCCTTCAGATTGATCCAGTAGATGCCGGGCCGCGTCCCATCCAGGCTGGGCGAGTTGTAATAGCCCATCGGCGCACCAGCCTCGATCTCGGGCGGGACGCGCTTGATCTCGACCTTGGCCTTGGGCAGGCGGCCGAAGGCGTTGGGCAAACGGGCCTGCATGTCGGCCATCTGGGCGTTCAGCTTGGCGATCAGCTCGGCCTTGCCGGCGTCGGTGTTGGCATAGACGTATTTGGGATCGTCCCCCAGGGCCTTGATCCGCTCGGCGACCGAACCCTGCGTCAGGCCTTGCGCCTTCAGCAGGACATCGGCGCGCGCCGTCAGATCCGCCATCTGTTCCACGCCGGTGCGGTGGATCTCGTCGGCGGTCAGCCGGGTCGTGGTGATGTAGCGCAGGCTGTTGGCGTAATACTGCTCGCCCTGCGGCAGGCGGCGCACCGAGGCCTCGTGCACGGCGTTCGGCTGGACCGCCTTCAGCACGGCGTTCTGGGCGGCCAGGGCCGGATAGACCCGCTCGGTCACAAGCCGTTCCACCTGCACGCCCCAGTCGCCGGTCAGGCCCTTGGCGCGGGCCCGGTCGACGACCGACTGGGTCAGGGGCGAGGTCGCCGCCGGCGTCGCCAGGACGCCGTCCTGCTGGCGGATGGCCTTGGCCAGAATGAAGTCGGGCGGGATGACGCCCAGCGCATAGTCTTCCTTCAATCGATCCGTCTCGGCCAGCAGCACGTCGGCGAAGGCGTTGACGCGTGCGACATAGGCGTCGGCGTCGGCGGCCGTCTCGATCGTGTGCTGGTTGGCCAGGAAGTCGGGCGTGGACTGATAGGCGCCGCCCTGCTGGCTGACGCGGTACGGATTGGGCCAGCCGCCCTGGCCGTAAGGGATGTCGTAGGTGGCGATCACCCCGTCCAGATTCTGGGTCAGGCTGTCGTAGTAGTTGGCGTTGCGCGCATCGAGTTTGGAGCGGTCGATGCCGGCCAGTTCGGCGCGCTGGCGGCGGGTGAAGGCGCGCTGGTCTTCTTCCTCGGCGCGGGTCGGAACCGTCAGCCTGGACTTGGCGGCGGCGCGGTCGCCCCTGTCCAAGCCGAACATGGTGACGACCTCCGGGCTCTTGTCCAGCGTCTGCTCGAACGTGGCGTCCATGAAGGTCTTCAGCTGGGCGGCGGCGTCGCCCTGAGACGCCCCGGCCTGACGCGCGAAGGCGGGGCCGCCCACAGCGACGAGACCGGCGCCCAAGGCGGCGGACTGAAGAAGACGACGACGATCGAACATGGAGCGGCCCCTCGAAACTGGATGCGGCAATGGAAACCGCATGGGCCGAAGCGGCAAGTGAAATCGCGGACAGCCGTTGCGCGGACCCAAAGAAAAAGGCCCGGCGGATTGCTCCGCCGGGCCCTCTTTCAGTCTCGCTACCAGAGTCGCTTAGTCGCGACGACGACGTCCGCGATCGCCGCCGCGATCACCGTCACGCTTGGGACGACCGCCGGTGTCTTCCGACAGCGGGGCCTCGCCGCGCTCGGCGCGCTCGGCGTTGATCTTGTCCGTCAGGTCTTCGCCGGTTTCCTGATCGACGACCTTCATCGACAGCTTGGTCTTGCCGCGATCGTCGAAGCCCAGGAACTTGACCTTGACCTCCTGGCCTTCCGACAGGACGTCGGCCGGATTGGCGACGCGTTCCAGAGCGATCTGGGACACGTGGACCAGGCCGTCCTTGGCGCCGAAGAAGTTTACGAAGGCGCCGAAGTCGACGACCTTGACCACCTTGCCGGAGTAGATGGTGCCGACTTCCGGCTCGGAGGCGATGGACTGGATCCAGGCCTTGGCGGCGTCGATTTTCTCCTGGTCGTTGGCGGCGACCTTGATGGTGCCGTCATCGCCGATGTCGATCTTGGCGCCGGTTTTCTCGACGATCTCGCGGATGACCTTGCCGCCCGAACCGATGACTTCACGGATCTTGTCGACGGGGATCTTGACCGTTTCGATCTTGGGCGCGTGTTCGCCCAGTTCGGCGCGCGGCGCATCCATGGCCTTGGACATCTCGTCCAGGATGTGCAGGCGACCGGCCGAAGCCTGCGTCAGGGCCTGCTGCATGATCTCCTTGGTGATGCCGGCGACCTTGATGTCCATCTGAAGGCTGGTGATGCCTTCCGACGTGCCGGCGACCTTGAAGTCCATGTCGCCCAGGTGATCTTCGTCACCCAGGATGTCCGACAGGATGGCGAACTCGCCCGACGGCTCCAGGATCAGGCCCATGGCGATGCCCGAGACCGGACGGACCAGCGGCACGCCGGCGTCCATCAGGGCCAGCGACGAACCGCAGACCGTGGCCATCGAGGACGAGCCGTTCGACTCGGTGATCTCAGAGACCAGACGGATGGTGTAGGGGAAGTCTTCCTTGGTCGGCAGCATCGGACGGATCGCGCGCCAGGCCAGCTTGCCGTGACCGATTTCGCGACGGCCGGGCGAACCCATGCGGCCTGCTTCACCCACAGAATAGGGAGGGAAGTTGTAGTGCAGCAGGAAGTTCTCTTTGTAGGTGCCCTGCAGGCTGTCGATGTACTGTTCGTCCTCGCCGGTGCCGAGGGTGGCGACGACCAGGGCCTGGGTTTCCCCACGCGTGAACAGGGCCGAACCGTGGGTGCGCGGCAGGACGCCGACTTCCGACACGATGGCGCGGACCTTGTCGAGGGCGCGGCCGTCGACGCGGTGCGCGTTCTCGATGATGTCGCGACGCAGGACCTCGGCTTCGCACTCCTTGAAGGCGGCCGAGAACTTGGAACCGTCGACGCCGTCGGGGTTCTCGTCGGTCTTCACCAGCTTGGCGGCGGCGGCCTTCTTGGCGGCGTCGACGCCCGAACGGCGCTCGTATTTGCCGGCGTGGGTGTAGGCGCTCTTGATGTCTTCGCCGACCAGCGACTTGATCGAGGCGACGACGTCGGAGTGGTCTTCGGCTTGGAAGTCGAAGGGCTCCTTGGCGGCGTGTTCAGCCAGTTCGATGATGGCGTCGATCACCGGCTGCATGCCCGCATGCGCGAACATCAGGGCCTCGAGCATCTTCTCTTCCGACAGCTCCTTGGCTTCGGATTCGACCATCATCAGGGCGTCTTGCGTACCGGCGACCACCAGGTCGAGGTCCGAGGACGGGATCTGGTCGATGGCCGGGTTCAGAACCAGCTCGCCGTCGATCAGACCGACGCGCGCGGCGCCGATGGGGCCCATGAAGGGCACGCCCGAAATGGTCAGGGCGGCCGAGGCGGCGACCATGCCCAGAACGTCGGGGTCGTTTTCCATGTCGTGCTGCAGCACGGTCACGACGACCTGGGTCTCGTTCTTGAAGCCCTTGACGAACAGCGGGCGGATCGGACGGTCGATCAGGCGGGAAACCAGGGTTTCCTTCTCGGACGGACGGCCTTCACGCTTGAAGTAGCCGCCCGGGATCTTGCCGGCGGCGAAGGTCTTTTCCTGATAGTTGACCGTCAGGGGGAAGAAATCCAGGCCGGGCTTGGGCGCGCGGCCATAGACGACGGTGGCCAGAACCACGGTCTCGCCGTAGGTCGCCAGCACGGCGCCGTCGGCCTGGCGGGCGATGCGGCCCGTTTCCAGGGTCAGCGGGCGGCCGGCCCAGTCGATCGTCTTGCGTTTGATGTCGAACATATTTCGTCTTTCGTATCCCGGACGGCGTATTCCGTGCGGGGTCCCATCATGGGGCGGATGCGTCGGCGTTCAGTCCTTCGATCCAGAGGCCGCCGCGCCATCGCGACGACCGGGAGAGGACCATCATGGCCCTCGCAGCTGCGCCGGTAAGTCCTGCGGCGCACAGGTCGTGTCTTGTAGTCGCGCTTCCCGGGCGGCCAACCGGCAGCCACTTGGCCTGGAAGCGCTTAGTTGCACAACGAGGCGCGGACGTGACCGCCCGCGCCTCGAAAGCGTATTCTACACTGATCCGACGCCTTAGCGGCGCAGGCCCAGTTTGGAGATGAGCGCCTGGTAGCGACCGGCGTCGACCTTGTTCAGGTGGTCGAGCAGGCGGCGACGTTGCGACACCATCTTCAGAAGGCCACGACGCGAGTGGTTGTCCTTCTTGTGGGTCTTGAAGTGTTCGGTGAGGTTGGCGATGCGTTCCGACAGGATCGCGACCTGAACCTCGGCCGAGCCGGTGTCGCCGGCGGAGCGGGCGTTATCGGCGATGATCTCGTGCTTGCGTTCAGCAGTAACCGACATCGTAAGAGTCCTTTCTTGGCCTATCGCGCTTTCGCGCGACTTGAGGCCGTGGAATCTCGGCCCTTGCCGGATGGCGCGGGCCTAGAGGTTGAAAACGCGGTCGGGTTCTAACCGGCCGGCCCGCAACTGACAGAGCGCGACGAGGGTCTGGCCCTGAAAGGCTGAAACCGTGCGCGAACCGCCGGTGAGACGATCCTTGAGGGTTTCCACCTGACGGGGGAGCAGAACGATCGGGCGTCCCTGCCGAAGCGAGAAGGCGTCCTGTTCGTTCACGGCCAGTTCCGGGATGTCGTCCAGAGCGGTCGCGACGGCAAGCAAGCCTTCCGAGGCGGCGCCCCTATGCACCATTTCCTCCAGAGAATCCAGAGTGACGGCGTTTTGCGTGCTGAACGGCCCGACGCGCTCGCGTCGCAGGGCGCTGACATGACCCTCGGCGCCGAGAGCGGCGGCCAGGTCGCGGGCCAGCGAGCGGACATAGACGCCCTTGCCGGTGCGGATGGTCAGCTCCACGTGGTCGGCGTCGGGCGCATCGGTCACCTCGGCCGAATGGATGGTGACGCGGCGGGCCTGAAGCTCGAACTCCACCCCGTCGCGGGCCAGGTCATAGGCGCGGGCGCCGTCCACCTTGATCGCGGAAAAGCGGGGCGGCGTCTGGTCGATCTCGCCGACGAAGGCGGGCAGGGCGGTCTTCACCTGATCGACCGTGGGGCGCACGTCGGAGCGGCCGATGATCTCGCCCTCGCGGTCCACGCTGTCGGTCGAGACGCCCCAGTTGATGGTGAAGCGATAGACCTTCTGCGCCTCCATCATCATCGGCACGGTCTTGGTCGCCTCGCCCAGCGCGATGGGCAGGATGCCGCTGGCCAGGGGGTCCAGCGTCCCGGCGTGACCGGCCTTCTGGGCGTTGAACAGGCGACGGATGCGGCTGACGGCCTCGGTCGATCCCATCTCGAACGGCTTGTCCAGGCAAACCCAGCCGTCGACGATGTCGCCCTTCTTCTTGCGGGCCATACTCAGATCCTCCCCTGCGAAGCGGGGGAAGGGGACCACGAAGTGGTGGAGGGGGCGGACGCAAGGCCGGTGTCTGGGGTCGCCCCCTCCACCACGCTGCGCGCGGTCCCCCTCCCCCGTGAAGGACGGGAGAGGATCGCCAGCATCAATCTTCGCCCTCGTCTTCGTCGCGGCGCTCCAGGTCGGCGCGGACGCGGGGGTCGTCGAACAGGCGGTCGATGTGGCTGGCGGCGTCGAAGCTTTCGTCGTGGCGGAAGCGCAGATCGGGGGTGAACTTCATGTCCAGCCGACGACCCAGCTGGCCGCGGAGGAACTTGGCGTGGGCGTTCAGCGCCTTGATGATCTCGCTTTCGTGTCCAGCCGTCGGCGCGGTCTCCACGCCGGCCCCCAGCGGCTCGACGAAACAGGTGGCGTGCTTCAGGTCGGGCGACAGGCGCACCTCGGTCACGGTCACGGAGACGCCGACCAGGGCCGGGTCGTGGATATCCTCTTCGCGCAGGATGTCGACCAGGGCGTGACGGATCAGCTCGCCGGCGCGCAACTGGCGCTGGCTGGGTCCGGCGGGACCGGAGGCGTTGCGGGTGTGTTGCTTGTGGGCCATCGGCCTCTCCTTCTTGTTCGCCCGCTGGGGATCGGACCCGGCCGGATAGGCGAAAGTCGGGCGGTCTAGTCCCGCAGCGGGGGTCTGTCCAGTTTTCGCGCCCGTTCGGCCGTGCGAACAGAGCGCATCACCTCGCCCGAGGTGATCGCCGGCACAGGACGAATGGCGACGCCGCCGGCGTTCAGAACGCCGGCTGTCCAGTGATTGCACAGATGCAGGATGGAGAAGGTCTCGCCACTGGCGAAGAAGCGCGCGTCGTCGCCGGGCCGCAGGGCTGCGATGC
The DNA here is from genome assembly GCF_000964075.1 of Brevundimonas sp. KM4. Classification (NCBI taxonomy): domain Bacteria; kingdom Pseudomonadati; phylum Pseudomonadota; class Alphaproteobacteria; order Caulobacterales; family Caulobacteraceae; genus Brevundimonas; species Brevundimonas sp. KM4. Next base: position 105,634 of record NZ_JZRG01000014.1, read on the forward strand.
GCGGCCGGCCGTTCGACAGATCGAGCGAGGCCTCGACTCGCGCGGCCAGACGCTCGAACCGGGCGCGGCTCAGGGTCAGGGCGGCGCTGTCTTCGCCATAGGTCAGGCGCGGATCGTCGCGTCTAGGGGCCAGCATCAGCACCGATCGATTGCCGGGATGCAGGAAGGCGCGCGCCCCGTCCGGCAATCGATCCGAAATCGGCCGCTGATCGACGTAGAATTTCGCATCGCCCCATCCGATCAGGATCCAGTCGCCGGGCGCCAAGGATCGGACCGCATGGGCTAGAGGACCGCCGCGGCGTTCCAGCGCGGCGCGCGGGACGGCGATATCGGTGTGAAAGCCGTTGTCGAGCACAAGAATGGCGACAGTATCCGTCGCTTCACGATCCTCCGCGCCCGGCCGGGTCCAGGTCAGAAGCGCCGCCGCCAATCCGACCAGCGCCGCCAGCATCAGGGCTCGCATCATCGGCTGAGGTCCAGGACGGCGCACAGGCGGTCGTCGGCCAACAGGGCGCCCGGCGGGGGGCCTTGTCGCACCGGCATCAGGACAAAACCGTCGCGCCGCACCGCCAGGGCCAGCCATCCGACGGGATGACCGGCGCACAGCCGCGTGTCTTCGTCAGCCGTGACGCGCCGCACCTCGATCTGGACCATCGGCGGCACGGCCATGGCGTCGGTGAAACTTTTGGAGACGCTGGCCGGCTGATCCGCCTGAACCAGCCGATGCGGCGCCGAGGTCAGGCGGCCGCCCGTGGTCGTGCTCAGCGCGCCGCCGTCCACGTCCAGCACCATGTCGGAAGCGGCCGCGACGTAGCGCCCGGACAGCACGACCTCCCCGACCTCGACCTGTCCGGACGCGCGAGGTCTAACAGGGGCGTCGGTCGGCGCGATCAGGCGGTCCAGGGCCGGTTCGACCACCAGGGCGCCCAGCATGAACAGAGCAAAGGCGCCCGCGCCGACCGCCGCGATCCATTTCAGCGATGGGACGCCGGACGGCGGGGCGGTCGCGCTCATGCGGCCAGTCTAGGGGAACAGGGGTTGAGGAATGGTCACCCGCCCCCGAAAGCCCCTAGTTGCGGCCGGGCCGGCGGGTCGGATCGCTGAGCTGGAACAGGCGCGCCGACAGGCCGGACGCCGGTTGCAGCGAGGTCAGCTGGGTCCGGGTGCGGGCGCCTTGCGGATCGGTGATGGTCCATTCTTGCAGACGCATCGGATTGCCGGCGAAGGCCAGCACGACCTGACCGTCGTTCGGGCGGTTGGAATCCCGCGCCGTGATGGCGAAGGCGCCGGACGCCATCCGGGTCACGCGCTCGATGCGCACGCCCTGGTCCAGCCGCACATTGCGCGCCAGGAAGGTCGACAGCGGGGTGCGGCCCAGCGGCACCTGCTGGAAGCTGTTCAGACGCGGGTCGTAGCGTTTGACGTTATAGCCGTCCGACACCACCAGCAGACCGGCCGGGTTGGTGTATTCGAACCGCATCTTGCCCGGACGCTGCAGATAGAAGCGGCCCTGGCGCGTCTGTCCGTTCGGGCCCGTTTCGGTGAAGGTCCCCTGCGCCGAGGTCAGGGCCTGCAGATAGCCCTGCGCCTGTTGCACCACGGCGCGGTCCTCGGCCGACAGGTTGGACTGGGCGCGGGCGGCGTCGAAGGCGCCCAACGCGATCAGGCCGGTCGTCAGGCCGGCGCCCAGCAGCAGGCTGCGGCGGTGCAGGTCGGGGGTGGCCATAGCCACGGTCTTGGCGCGCGAGGTCATGAAGTTCGTCTCCCGTTCGGGATGGTTGTCGATCCTGCCGTCTTGCCCGGTCGGCTTGGCGTCGGAATGACGCGAGCCTGACCATATTCCGGCGCTGCGATGAAGCCCTGTTCATCGAAATGCTGAAGCTTGGACGCGATAGCGGGTCAGACAACGGCTCCGAGCCGCAGCCGTTCCTCGATTGTCGTCACACCATCGGCGGCGGGCCGGCCAGGACGTCGCGCTTGCCGGCGTGGTTGGCGGGGCTGACCACGCCTTCCTGCTCCATCCGCTCGATCAGGGAGGCGGCGCGGTTATAGCCGATCTGGAGACGGCGCTGGACATAGCTGGTCGAGGCCTTGCGGTCGCGGGTGACCACGGCGACGGCGCGGTCGTACAGGTCGTCGCCGAATCCGCCGCCGCCGCCCTCGTCATAGCCGTTGTCGCCGTCGCCGTCCGGTTCGTCGGTGATCAGATCCAGATAGTCGGGCTCGGCCTGGGCCTTCAGATGTTTGCAGACGTCCTCGACTTCCTTGTCGTCGACGAACGGGCCGTGCAAACGGGTGATGCGCCCGCCGCCGGCCATGTAGAGCATGTCGCCCTGGCCCAGCAGCTGTTCGCCGCCCTGTTCGCCCAGGATGGTGCGGCTGTCGATCTTGGACGTGACCTGGAAGGAGATGCGCGTCGGGAAGTTGGCCTTGATGGTGCCGGTGATGACGTCCACCGACGGGCGCTGGGTCGCCATGATGAGGTGGATGCCGGCGGCGCGGGCCATCTGGGCCAGACGCTGAACCGCGCCCTCGACGTCCTTGCCGGCGACCAGCATCAGATCGGCCATTTCGTCCATGACCACGACCAGGAAAGGCAGGGGCTCGGGGCGGATCTTCTCGGACTCATAGACCGGGCGGCCCTGGTCGTCGAAGCCGGTCTGGACGGTGCGTTCGAAATGCTCGCCCTTGGCCTGGGCTTCACGGGCGCGCTCGTTGTAGCTGGCGATGTTGCGCACCCCCAGCTTGGACATGCGGCGATAACGATCCTCCATCTCGCGCACCGTCCATTTCAGGGCGACGACGGCCTTCTTCGGATCGGTCACGACCGGCGCCAGCAGGTGCGGGATGCCGTCATAGACCGACAGCTCCAGCATCTTGGGGTCGATCATGATGAAGCGGCATTCGGCCGGGCTGTGGCGATACAGGATCGACAAGATCATGGCGTTGACACCCACCGACTTGCCCGAGCCGGTGGTGCCTGCGATCAGCAGGTGCGGCATGCGCGCCAGGTCGGCGACGTAGGGTTCTCCGCCGATGGTCTCACCAAGCGCCAAGGGCAGCAGATGCCCCTTCTTGTCGTATTCGGCGCTGGCCAGAAGGTCGCGCAGATAGACGGTCTCGCGCTTGGCGTTCGGCAGTTCGATGCCGATGGCGTTGCGGCCCTGGACCACGGAAATGCGGCAGGCGCGGGCGGACATCGACCGGGCGATGTCGTCGGCCAGGGCGACCACGCGGCCGTGCTTCACGCCCGGCGCGGGCACCAGTTCATAGAGCGTCACGACAGGGCCGGGGCGGATCTGGTCGATCACGCCGCGCACGCCGAACTCCTGCAGCACGCCTTCCAGCATCTTGGCGTTCTGCTTCAGAGACTCCTCGTCGACCGAAGCGGTGCGCTGACCGGGTTTGCTCAATATGCCCAGCGGCGGCAGGTCGAAATCACCCTCGGGTCGAGTGAAGTCGAAGGCCTGCTGGTCCACATCGTCCTTGCGGGCCTTGGGTGCCTTGACCGCGGCGACGCGCGGCTCGGCCGGGCGGGCGGCCGAGGGGCGGGGCGCGGGCTGGACGGCGTCGTCCTCCCACGGCGGCAGGTCGTCATAGGCGGTCTGAGGCGGCTCTTCGGCATAGGTCGGGGCCAGCGGCGTCTCTTCCGGTGGGGCGGCGCGGGGCGCTCGGGCCTTGGCGGGCGCCTTTTCGCGGGCGGCCTGGGGCTTCGGCTGAGCCGACGCGGGCGCGCGCAACGACTTGCCCCAGTGCAGGGCGTCCAGGAAATCCATGGCGCGCAGGCCGATGGCGAAACCGACCAGCCACAGCCCGGCGATCAGGAACACGAGGCCCGCTATTATGCGGCTACCGGGAATGTGCAGGGCTCCGAGGCCGCGCGCCGCCAGCCCCGTCACCGCATCTCCCCACAGACCGCCCAGACCGGCGGCGAGCGGCCAGGCGGCGGGCGCGGCCAGGGCGGCGAGCGCGCTGGACAGCAGCAGCACCCCGCCCGTCGCGGCCAGGGCTTTCAACGGCGTGGGCTTGAGCCTTTGCTGGATCGCATCGCCGACCGCGCGCGCCAGGCCGAAGGCGACCAGCAGCAGGGCGGCGGGCCAGGCCGCAAGGCCCAGCGATTGCATGAACAGGTCGGCGAACAGGGCGCCGTTCGCCCCCAGCCAGTTGGTCGTCGGCAGGCTGGAGGCGGCATTCAGACTGGCGTCCGCCGGATTCCACGACATCAGGGCGATCAGCAGCAGGGTCGCCAGCAGGGCCTGCAAGACGCCTCTGAACCGCACCACGAAGGGCGCGTCCCACAGGATGCGGGCGCTGATCCAGGCCTGACGGCCGATGACGAGGGCGGTGGACATGAAGGGTCGAACCTTCCGGCGGCTGACGTTCGGTACCCTTTGTCGCACTCACAGGGTTAAGGGGCTGTTTACCAGCTTGGCCTTGGCGATGGACAAACCGTCCTCTGGACCTTTGGCCGCGACGGCGCGACAAGCCCCTCATGGCTGACACTGAACGCTACGACATCGTCATCGCCGGCGCGGGGCTGACCGGGGCGGCCTTCGCCCTGGCGGCGGCGCAAGGCGGGTTGAAGGTGGTGATGGTCGATCCGCAGCCGTTCAGCGATCAGTTGGCGCCGACCTTCGACGGACGGTCGACCGCCGTCGCCTTTTCGACCTTCCGCATGCTGGACGCGCTGGGCCTAGGCGAAACCCTGCGTCCCCACGCCTGTCGGATGGATCACATTCTGGTGACGGACGGGCGCCGGCCGGGCGCGGCCAGCCGGTCCGCCTCGCCCGCCTTCCTGCGCTTCGACGCCGACGAGATCGGCGGCCGCACCGGCGGCGAGCCCTTGGGCTATATGGTCGAGAACCGTCGCATCCGTGCGGCCCTGGCCGAGGCGGTGACGCGCGCGGGTATCGCGGTGCGGGCCCCGGCGACCGTCGCCAGCGTCGCGACCGATGTGGGCAAGGCGACCGTGACCCTGGCCGATGGATCGACCCTGATCGCGCCCCTGGTCGTCGGCGCCGAGGGGCGAGGCTCGACCGTGCGTCGCGCGGCCGGGATCGAGACCGTCGGCTGGGGTTATGGCCAGAGCGGCGTGGTGGCCACGGTGCGGCTGGGTCGCGACCACGGCAATGTCGCGCACGAATATTTCCTGCCCAGCGGCCCCTTCGCCATCCTGCCCCTGACGGATCAGCGCGCCAGCCTGGTCTGGACCGAGACGACGCGGCGGGGCGAGGCGCTGCGCGACGCCTCGGACGATGCCTTCCACGCCCATCTGATGCGGCGGTTCGGAGAGTTTCTCGATGGGGCGACGGTCGAGGGCCCGCGCTTCGTCTATCCGCTGTCGCTCAGCCTGGCGGAGAAACTGATCGCGCCGCGCATCGCCCTGATCGGGGACGCCGCGCACGGCGTGCATCCGGTCGCCGGCCAGGGGCTGAACATGGGGCTGAAGGATGCGGCCGCTCTGGCCGAGGTTCTGGCCGGGGCCGCGCGTCTGGGCGAGGACATCGGGTCGGAAACCGTCTTGGAGCGTTATGCGCGGTGGCGCCGGTTCGATACGGCGGCCCTGGCGGCGGGTTTCGACGCCTTTGTACGCCTGTTCTCCAACGACATCGCACCGGTGCGTCTGGCGCGCGACCTGGGCATGGCCGCGGTCAATCGCATCGGACCTCTACGCCGCGCCTTCATGCAGGAGGCGGGCGGGGCGACAGGCGACTTGCCTCGCCTGCTGCGCGGCGAGGCCGTCGTCTAGTTCAACTGCATCCGCACGCGCTCGAAGGTCGTGAACCGCCGCGCCTCCTCGACGCCATCCAGACCCTGAGCGCGCGCCAGGGCTTGCAACGAGCCGGCCAACGCTCCCTGCTTCTCGCGCGCGGAGGCGACATCGAGCCACGGCCGGTGGTCCTCGGGGTCCAGCAGGGCGCGACGCAGGGCCGATCGCTCGGCGCCTTCATAATCCTGACCGCGAATGGCGCGGCTGAACAGCACGTTCTGCAGCCGGATCAGCGACTGACGATCTGTCACCGGCGCCATCAGAAGATCCAGCCGATCCGCGACGTGCGGCATCAGACCGGCGCGAAGGGCGCGCCGGGTCAGTTCGCTGGGCAGGATCAGCCGCCCTTGGCTGAACGGATCCAAGGCGACGGGACCTTCCGGCGTCTCGACGCGAACCATGAAATGACCGGGAAAATCCACGCCGGCCGCCGTGATCCCGGCCGCGCGCGCCGCGTGCAGATAGAAGACCGCCAGAACGGCGGACAGGCCGCGCCGACGCTCGGCGACCGCGATGATGTCGGTGTTGTCGGGATGGTCGTAATGGATCAGGTCGCCGTTCAGTCGCAGGTCGGCGCACAGGGTTTCGGCCAAGGCCTCGTCGGGACCTTCGCCGCCGATCCGTTCCTTCAGCCGCTCGCAGGCGTTGCGAGCCAGGGCGCGAACAGGCTCGGGATCGCGCAACGGATGGTCATGGATGGCGCAGGCGATCGCCGCCTCCAGCAGGGGGAAGGCGTCGTCTTCGGCCTGACCGGCGGCGGTCAGGACGGCTTCGGCCTCCTCGCGCGTCATGCGATCCCCTCGTCAGCGCCTCTCGACGCCGCGAAGATGACGTGGAACGCGCCAGGGAGCCAGCGCCACCATATCAATTCTCAAATCCAGACGTTGCAGACCCGGCCGATTGCGCCGGATCGCCTCGCCCGCTGCGACCAGTCGATCGTACTGGACCGGCTTCAGCGCCAGCAGGGCCGCCTCCATCGTCGCGCGGCGTTTGACCTCGACCACCGCCAGCACCGGACCGCGACAAACCAGCAGGTCGATCTCGCCGGCCCGGCTCTTGAGACGAAACCCGAGAACGCGATAGCCGCGCAGGATGAGCCAGAAGGCCGCGATCCATTCGGCCGCGTGACCGGACTTGAACGCCGTCCCGCCCTTCGCCTGACGCCACGCCGCCTTATGGCGACGGACCGGCGCGGGACGAGACAGGCGTTTCACTTGCCCTTCAGCTCCAGCGCCCGACGATACAGGGTCTTTCGGTTCAGCCCCAGGGCCTTGGCCACCTCGGAGGCGGCGTCCCCAGTCGACAGGGTCTGAAGGGCGTCGATCAGGGCGGCGTCCGCGTCGGCCTCGGTCGCCTGGATCTCTTCGCCGGGGCCGACGACGACGACGATCTCGCCCTTGGGCGCGTCCAGGCGCGGATCGACGGCCAAGTCGTCCAGCGTCCCGCGCACGCACTCTTCATAGAGTTTGGTCAACTCGCGGGCGACGGCGGCGGGGCGCGGACCCAGCACGGCGGCCATGTCGGTCAGGCTGTCCTTCAGGCGCGGCCCGCTTTCGAAGAAGACCAGCGTCTGGCGCTGACCCTTCAAGGCTTCCAGCGCGGCGGTGCGGCCGGCCGTCTTGGGCGGCAGGAAGCCGGCGAACAGCACCCGGTCGGCGGGCAGGCCAGCGATGCACAGGGCGGCCAACAGACTCGAGGCGCCGGGGATCGGATGGACGGGCAGGCCTTCGGCGATCACCGCGCGGGCGACGACGAAGCCGGGGTCGCTGACCAGAGGCGTGCCCGCATCCGAAACCAGGGCTACCACCTGACCCTCACGCAACCGTTCGATCGCCTGTTCGGCGGCACGACCGGACGCATGGTCGTCGCAGCGTTCCAGCTTCGCCTTCAGACCATAGGCGCTCAGCAGTTTGGCGGTGACGCGGGTGTCCTCGGCCAGCACCAGATCGGCGGCGGCCAGCACGTCCAGCGCCCTCAGCGTCATGTCGCGCAGGTTCCCGATCGGGGTGGCGACCAGATAGAGGCCCGGCTCCACCCGCCGGGGCGGCGGGGCGGCGGGCGGAAAGGGCGAGGGTTCGCTCAACGCTCGACCACGGCCGCGGGGGGACGCGGCGCCGAGGTCAGGCCCGAGCCCTGGAAGGCGGGACCGGCGTCATAGGCGGCGAAGGTGGCGGCGGTGATGATCTCGCTGACCGAGGCGCCCAAAGACACGATCTGCACCGGCTTCTCCAGGCCGACCAGCAGCGGACCGATCACGGTCGCGCCGCCCAGGGCCTGAACCAGCTTGGTCGAGATGGCGGCCGAATGGATGGCGGGCATGACCAGGACATTGGCCGGCTTGGTCAGGCGGTTGAAGGCGTAGGCGGCGTGACCCTTGGGATCCAGCGCGACTTCCGGCGGCATTTCGCCTTCGTATTCGAAATCGACGCCCTTCTTGTCCAGGATGCGGATCGCCTCGCGCACCTTCTCGGCGCGGTCGCCGGGGGGATTGCCGAAGGTGGAATAGGACAGGAAGGCCACGCGCGGATTGCGACCCAGCTTCCTGACCGTATCGGCCGCCTTGATGGCGATGTCGGCCAGCTCTTCGGCGTTCGGCAGTTCGTGGATGGTGGTGTCGGCCACGAACAGGGTGCGACCCTTTGCCAGCAGGATCGACAGGCCGATCAGGGTGTCATCCACGTCCAGCACGCGCTGGACCTCCTTCAGCGCCATGTTGAAGTTGCGGGTCACGCCCGCGACCATGGCGTCGGCCCGGCCCTTGGCGACCAGGGTGGCGGCGAAGTAGTTGCGGTCCTGATTGATCATCCGCTGGACGTCGCGGCGCAGATAGCCCCGGCGCTGGAGTTTTTCGTAAAGCCAGTCGGTGTCCTCGACATTGTGGTCGGAGACGCGGGCGTTGGTGATCTCGATGTCCAGATCGTCGAAGTTCAGACCGGCTTCGGCGGCGTTCTGACGGATCAGATCCTCGCGGCCCACCAGGATCGGCGTGCCCAGGTCGGCTTGTTTGAAGCCCCAGGCGGCGCGGATGACGGCGGGCTCCTCGCCCTCGGCGAAGACGACGCGCTTGTTCGGTCCGCCGCGCACGGCCGAGCTGATCTTCTGCATCAGGGCGGCGGACGGATCGACGCGCGAACGCAGCGCGTGGCGATAGGCGTCCATGTCCTCGATCTGGACGCGGGCCACGCCGGTGTCCATCGCCGCCTGGGCGATGAAGGGCGGAATGTACCAGATCAGGCGCGGGTCGAAGGGCGTCGGGATGATGTAGTCGGGGCCGAACTTCAGCTTGCGCCCGCGATAGGCGGCGGCGACCTCGTCCGGAACGTCCTCGCGCGCCAGGGCGGCCAGGGCCTGGGCGCAGGCGATCTTCATCTCGTGGTTCACGCGGCGCGCCCGCACGTCCAGCGCGCCTCGGAACAGATAGGGGAAGGCCAGGACGTTGTTGACCTGGTTCACATAGTCCGAGCGGCCCGTGGCGATGATGGCGTCCGAACGCACCGACTTGACGTCCTCGGGCGTGATCTCGGGGTCGGGGTTGGCCATGGCGAAGATGATCGGATTGGGCGCCATAGAGGCCACCATCTCCTTGGTGATCGCGCCCTTGGCGGACAGGCCCAGCACCACGTCGGCGCCGACCATGGCCTCGGCCAGGGTGCGCAGGGGCGTGTCGGTCGCGTGGGCGGCCTTCCACTGGTCCATGCCGTGGTCGCGACCCTTGTAGACGACGCCGTCGCGGTCGCAGATCACGGTGTTCTCGGCCTTGACGCCCGCGGCCTTCATCAGGGCGATGGAGGAGAGGCCCGCCGCCCCGGCGCCGGCCAGAACGACCTTGATCTCGTCCAGCTTCTTGCCGGCGATATGGACGGCGTTGATCAGGCCGGCGGTCGAGATGATGGCGGTGCCGTGCTGGTCGTCATGGAAGACGGGGATGTCCAGCAGGTCCTGAAGCTCGCTTTCGATGACGAAGCATTCGGGGGACTTGATGTCCTCCAGATTGATGCCGCCCCAGGTGTCGCCGATGTTCTTGACGACGGTGATGAACTCGTCCGGGTCGGTGGTCTTAACCTCGACGTCGAAGCTGTCGACGTCGGCGAACCGTTTGAACAGGACCGACTTGCCCTCCATCACCGGCTTGGAGGCCATGTGGCCCAGGTTGCCCAGGCCCAGGATCGCCGTGCCGTTCGAGATGACGGCGACCAGATTGCCCTTGGAGGTGTAGTCGTAGGCCTTGTCCGCATCGGCGGCGATCGCCAGCACCGGCACGGCCACGCCCGGGGAATAGGCCAGCGACAGATCGCGCTGGGTCGCCATCGGCTTGGTCGGCGCCATGGAAATCTTGCCCGGCGTCGGGATGCGGTGGAAGTCCAGCGCTTCGTCGTCGGAGAAGGTTTGCTTTTCGGTCTGATCGGGCATCGGTCGTCCAGGGCGTCGGCGTGGCTGTAACCGTTCGTGTCCTAGAGGCTGGGACGGGCCGCGCCAACCCTTGACGCGGAGGAAGCCTGCGCAATCGGTCCTGAGCTTGACCTGCGCGTCAGCGTCAACGCCGTCAGATCGACAGCACGCCCGTCCGTTCGATCTCGACCGGTCCGGTCATCAGGACGTGATCGGTCTCCCCATCCCAGTCGATGACCAATTCGCCGCCATCGACGACGACCGTCACCTTGCGTTCGGTCAGGCCGCGCCGCGCGGTGGCGACCAGGGCGGCGCAGGCGCCGGTGCCGCAGGCCTTGGTCAGGCCGGCCCCCCGCTCCCAGACCCGCAGGCGGATGTGATCTCGGTCAAGCACATTGGCGAACCCGACATTCACGCCTTGCGGAAACAGCGGGTGATGCTCGACCAGCGAGCCGGATCCCGTGACGAAGCCGTCGTCCTGGCGGTCGGTGAAGAACACCACGTGAGGATTGCCCATGGAGACGGCGCCGGGCGTATGCAGGATCGGCGCGTCGATCGGTCCGACCTGAAGCTCGATCCCGCGGGTGTCCATTTCTTCGGCCAGCGGCACCTGGGTCCAATCCAGTCGAGGCTTGCCCATGTCCACGGTCACGCGATGGTCGCCGGCGCGGGTGGCGGTGGTCGGACCGCCTACCGTGTCGATCACCACGCGGTCCGATCCGTTCGCCTGCATCAACAGCCAGCCGACGCAGCGCAGGGCATTGCCGCAGGTCTCCACCATAGATCCATCGGCGTTCCACACCCGCATGAAGGCGTCGGCCGTGTCTGACGCTTCGATGGCGATCAGCTGATCGAAGCCCTCGCCGGTCTGCCGGTCGCCCAGCGCACGAATCTGGTCCTCGCCGGGAGCGAACGGCTGTTCCAGCGCATTGACGACGACGAAGTCATTGCCGGCGCCGTTCATCTTGACGAAAGGACGGGTCATGCAGGCCATATAGGCCCAACCCAGCGCCGCGGAAACCAGCGTGTCCCAGACCGAAACCGACCCCAAGGACAACGGCCTGCGACTGCGCGCCCGACTGCGATATCTATATCACGGCAGTCAGCCGGCGGCGGTGAAGTTCCGGTTGACCGTCATCGTCATCGACTTGGCGATCATCGCCTTTTTCCTGGCCGCGCCCATCCTGAAGAACATGGGTTGGGCCTTCTATGCGCTGGACTATTTCATCGCCGCCATCCTGGCCCTGGACCTGGCCGCGCGGGCCTATGCCTATGCGAACATCAAGGACTGGCTGAAGCGGCCGATCGTCTGGGTAGACCTGTTCGTGCTGGCGACCCTGCTGTTCCCGGCCTGGCTGTTCAACCTCGGCTTCCTGCGAATGTTGCGGCTGTGGACCCTGCTGAACTCGGACTTCTTTTGGCGCACCGTGGGGGCGCGGTTCGACGATACGCGGGTCGAAGGGATCGCGCGGGCCCTGGCCAATCTGATCACCTTCGTCTTCGTGGCGACCGGCTTCGTCTATGCGACCTTCAGGGGGCACGACGGCATCGCCGGCTATGTGGATGCGCTGTATTTCACGGTGGCCACTCTGACGACGACCGGATTTGGCGACGTCACCCTGCCCGGGCCGTGGGGGCGGTTATTGTCCATCGCCGTCATGCTGGTGGGCATCACCCTGTTCCTGCGCCTGGCGCAGGCCCTGATCCGACCGCACAAGGTGCATTTCCCGTGCGACCGCTGCGGCCTCCAGAACCACGACCCCGACGCCGTCCACTGCAAGGCGTGCGGCAAGCTGCTCTGCATTCCCGACGAGGGTTGAGGCGGCGCGTCCCACCGGTGTGACAAAACGGTAAGGTCGCACGGCTTGCCGCACGGGAAGGCGTCGTTAAGGTGCCGGCTTCGTTTTCGGGGACCTGTCCATGATCCGTGCTTCCGCCGTCGCGTTTGCGACGCTTCTCGCCTCCACCAGCCTGACCTCGGTATCCATGGCCCAGACCCCCGCCTCCTCTCCCGCTCCAGCCTCTGGCGGCTTTGCGACCAGCGACGCGACCGATCCCTATCTGTGGCTCGAAGAGGTCGAGGGCGAGCGGGCGATGGAGTGGGTCAAGGCCCACAACGAACGCACCTTCGCCGTCCTGCAGGGCGATCCCCGCTACGAAACCCTGCATCAGCAGGCGCTGGAGATCGTCCAGGCCCAGGACCGCATCCCGTCGCCCGGCTTCACCCATGACGGCCATATCGACAACTTCTGGCAGGACGCCCAGCATGTGCGCGGGCTGTGGCGCCGCACGACGCTGGACAGCTATCGCACCGCCACGCCCGAGTGGCAGACCATCCTCGACATCGACGCCCTGGCGGCGGCCGAAGGCCAGAACTGGGTCTACAAGGGGTCGACCTGTCTTCAGCCCGAAGAGCGCTACTGCCTGATCAGCCTGTCGAACGGCGGCAAGGACGCGGTGACCCTGCGCGAGTTCGACACGGTCGAGCGCAAGTTCGTCGACGGCGGCATCACCCTGCCGGAATCCAAGGGCGGCGCATCCTGGATCGACAAGGACACCCTGCTGATCTCGCGCGACTTCGGTCCCGGCACCCTGACCAACTCGGGCTATCCGATGGTGGTCAAGCGGATGAAGCGCGGCCAGACCCTAGACCAGGCCGAGACCCTGTTCACCGGCCAACCGACCGACGTCTCGGTGTCAGGCTATACGTTGCGCGACGCCGACGGGGTGGTGAAAGCGACCCTGATCAACCGTTCGGTGGACTTCTATTCGTCCGAGACCTGGCGCCTGGGCGACGACGGCGCCCTGACCCAGCTTCAACTGCCGGCCAAGTCCGACATCACCGGCCTGGTCCAGGGCCAGCTTCTTGTGTCGCTGAAACAGGATTGGACCGCGCCGTCGGGGCAGGATTTCAAGACCGGCGACCTGATCGCCTGGCCGCTGGAGGCTTGGCTGGCCGATCAGGCGACCCCGGCCCAACTGGTGCTGCGTCCGACCGAACGTCAGGCCATCGAAGGCGTCAACGTCACGCGCAACCGGCTGGTCGTCGCCCTGTACGACAACGTGCGCGGCTCGGTGCGGATCTACACCCCTGGCCAGGGAGAATGGGCGCACACGACGCTGGACCTGCCCCAGAACGTCTCGGTCGGCGTCGGTTCGGCCTCGGAGAAGGACGACAAGGTCTTTGTCAGCGTCACCGGCTATCTGAACCCGTCCAGCCTGTGGCTGGCCGATGCGGCGACGGGCGCGGTCGATCAGGTCAAGTCCATGCCGGCCAAGTTCGACGCCGCCGGCATGACGGTCGATCAGCACGAGGCCCGCTCGGCCGACGGGACAATGATCCCCTATTTCGTGGTGCATAAGGCGGACATGCCGCTGGACGGCTCCAACCCCACGCTTCTGTACGGCTACGGCGGGTTCGAAAGCTCGCTGCTGCCCGGCTATTCGGCGACGGTCGGCAAGCTGTGGCTGGAGCGGGGCGGCGTCTATGTCATCGCCAATACGCGCGGCGGCGGCGAGTTCGGCCCGCGCTGGCACGAGGCGGCCCTGCAACAGAACCGCCAGCGCGCGCATGAGGATTTTCAGGCCGTGGCCCTGGACCTGATCGCCCGCGACATCACCAGCCAGCCCAAGCTGGGCATCATGGGCGGCTCGCAAGGCGGGCTCTTCATGGGGGCGATGCTGACCCAGCGCCCGGACCTGATCAACGCCGCCGTCATTCAGGTGCCGCTGTTCGACATGCTGCGCTTCCACAAGCTGCTGGCCGGCGCCTCGTGGATCGGCGAATACGGCAACCCCGACATCCCCGAGCAGCGCGCCTGGATCGAGCAGTATTCGCCGTATCAGAACCTGCGTGCGGGCCAGCCCTATCCCGAAGTCTTCATCCATACCTCGACCAAGGACGACCGCGTCCATCCGGGCCATGCCCGCAAGGCGGCGGCGCGGCTGGAGGAGCTGGGCTATCCGGTGCTGTTCTATGAAAACGTCGATGGCGGCCACGCGGCCGGGGCGAACCTGCGCGAGACCGCACGTCGCCTGGCGCTGGAATACACCTATCTGTCGCGCCGCCTGATGGACACGCCGGCGCAGGAATAGTCTCTGGTTCCGCTCATCCCCGCGAAAGCGGGGACCCAGTGCTTTCGCAAGGTTCGGCGACTGGGATCAGATTCAGTACGAACGGGCGACGCCGAACGCCCAAAGGTCTGGGTCCCCGCTTTCGCGGGGATGAGCGGAAAGTTTTGAAGCCATGCGTCACCTGATCCTGTCCGCCGCCATTCCGGCGCTTCTGATGGTCGCCTGCGCGAGCACGCCGGTCGCAACCGGCGGGAAGGAAATCGTGGCCTCGTCCAACGACAGCCCTCCGCCCCATTTCCCCCGCGATCTGACCCCGGCGGGCGTCGCGGCGGCGGACGATCATCTGGCGCTGGAGCAGGTGGACGGGGCCGAGGCGATGGCCTTCGTCGCCGAGGAGAACCGCAAGTCCCTGGCCGCCCTGACCGGCGATCCGCGCTACGAGACTTTCCGCGCCGAGGCCCAGGCGATCCTGACGGCCACCGACCGCATCCCCAACCCATCCTTCCTGGGCGACGGCATCGGCAACTTCTGGCAGGACGCGACCAATCCCAAGGGCGTCTGGCGTCGCACGACGCTGGCCAGCTACCGCACCGCGACGCCGCAGTGGGAGACGCTGCTGGACATCGACGCCCTGTCCAAGGCCGAGGGCAAGGACTGGGTGTTCAAGGGCGCCGACTGCCTGGCGCCGGACGACACACGCTGCCTGATCAATCTGTCCGACGGCGGCAAGGACGCGGTGGTCGTGCGCGAGTTCGACCTGACCACCAAGCGTTTCGTGGATGGTGGTTTCAACCTGCCTGAGGGCAAACACCGCATCGAATGGCTGGACCGCGACACGCTTCTGGTCGCCACCGACTTCGGCGCCGGAACCATGACCGAGTCCGGCTATCCCTTCATCGTCAAGACGCTGAAGCGCGGCCAGGGCCTGACCCAGGCGACCGAGGTCTATCGTGGCGACCAGGGCGACGGCGGCTACGGCGTCAGCCCGGCCGTCTATCGCGACAAGGACGGCAAGGTGACCGCCGTCATCATCACCCGCCCGCTGGACACCTTCCGGTCGGAGACGTGGAGCCTCGGTCACGACGGCAAGGCGACGAAGCTCAATCTGCCAGCCCGCGTCAGCGTCTTCGGCGTAGTTGGCGATCAGCTTGTATTCTCGAACGACGAGCAGTGGCGTTGGCTCGCACATGACTACAAGCCAGGAGCGCTTCTGATCGTCGGTTTAAGAGCATTATCCGCTGCTCCGTCGCCCACAAACGTCCCACCGGCGCCGATGACGGACGGACGCGATCCAGTCGGGATTTTCGTTCCGAATGCCCGTCAATCTCTCCAGAGTGTGGCGGTTCTCGACAACACCCTCATCGCCGCCATTTCGGATAATGTTGCGGGACGTTTGGTTCGCTTTCAGCGGACGGGGACTGAGGGACAGTATTCGTTCTGGGGCGCGACTGACATCACCGTCCCCGACAACCTCGCCGTCGGTCTCGGCGACTCGTCCAAATCACGCGGCGAGGTCTTCGTCTCGACCCAGGGCTTCCTCGTTCCACCGACCCTCAGCCTGGCCGATGCGGGCGCCGCGACCCTTACCACGCTGAAATCGGCGCCGGCCAAGTTCGACGCGTCGCGCGACGTGACCGAACAGTTCGAGGCGACGTCAACCGACGGGACGAAAATCCCCTATTTCGTCACCCGTCCGCGCGACATGAAGCTGGATGGGTCGAACCCGACCGTCATGCTGGGCTACGGCGGTTTCCAGGTCAGTCTGAACCCGGCCTACAAGCCCGAGATGGGCAAGCTGTGGCTGGAGCGGGGCGGCGTCTTCGTCCAGGCCAATATCCGGGGCGGCGGCGAGTTCGGGCCCGACTGGCACCAGGCGGCGCTGGACGGGAACCGTCAAAAGGCCTTTGACGATTTCGCCGCCGTGGCGCGCGATCTGGAACAGCGCGGGATCACCAGCCCGCGTCGCCTGGGCATCTATGGCCGGTCGAACGGCGGGGTCCTGACCTCGGTGTCGATCACCCAGCACCCGGAGCTGTTCAACGCGGCGGTGATCGAGAGCCCGCTGGTGGACATGCTGCGCTATCACGAACTGCCGGCCGGGGCGTCGTGGATCGGCGAATACGGCGACCCGCGCATCCCGGAAGAAGCCGCATGGATCGCCAAATATTCCGCCTATCAGCAGCTCCGTCCGGGCCAACCCTATCCGCGCGTCTATCTGACCACCAATACGCGCGACGACCGGGTCCATCCGGGCCATGCGCGCAAGTTCGCCGCGCGCCTGGGCGATATGGGCTATGACCACCTCTATTATGAGGACACGGCCGGCGGCCACTCCAACGACGCCGACCCGGTCGCCAACGCCCGTCGCTGGGCCCGCCACTATGTCTATCTGGCGCAACAGCTGATGGATTGAATGAAGCGGAGAGAGCCTCACGCGAATATGAGGCGCTCCGTCGCAGCCCAAGGACTAAGAACGACGGCATGAACACCAAGGGCTGGATCATCGCGGGCACGGTCATGGCGGGCGCCCTCATGTCCGTCGCCTCGGCGGCCCAGCCGGCGGCGGGGCGGCCGCCGCTTGCGCCGCGCCATGCGACGGCCAACGGCCCGCCGGTGGTCGTCGAACTGTTCACCGCCCAAGGCTGCGGCGGCTGCATCGAGGCCAATGCGGCGGTGGAGAAGGCGGCGGCCCAGCCAGGCGTGATCGCCCTGACCTATGGCGTCGACTACTGGGATTATCTGGGCTGGACCGACACTTTCGCCCGGCCCGAGTTCGTTCAGCGCCAGCGCGCCTATCGCGCCGCACTGCGCCAGCGCGGCGTCTCGACGCCCCAAGTCGTGATCGACGGCCGACGTCAGGTGTCCGGCGCCCGCAGCGTCGAACTGGAAACCGCCATCGGCCAGGAGGCGGTGCGTCAGGTCTGGCCGCCGGAGATCGAATTCCGTGAGAACGGAGCCGGCGTCGGCGTCGGTTCCGGACGCGCGCCGGCCGGCGGCGCCGAGGTGGTGGCGGTGACCTACACGCCCGGCCCTCAGGTGGTCGAGGTCCGTCAGGGCGAGAACCGGGGTCAGGCCGTGCGTCACATGAACGTCGTGCGCGGCGTGACGCGCCTTGGCGAATGGCGCGGTCGCCCGATGTTCTACGCCCTGCCGTCCGCCCGCCCTGGCGAGGCCGTGGCGGTGCTGGTGCAAGGCAAGACGGACAAACGCATCCTGGGCGCCGCCGTCAGGGATTGATGTCTAGGCTTATGGCGCTCGATCATGCGGCGTTTCAGGATTTGGGCGCCCACCGTTTTCACGGCGCGGTTTCGGATGACCTCGAGACTCTGTTCACGATTCTCGCTGACCTTCCATCTGATCGCGCGGGCGTGCGCCTACGCGGCATTGATCGACTAAGCCAATATTTAGCGCCAGACGGACGGATAGGGGCCGTCGCCGCCGAGGTGCTCGGCGATGCCAGCCGTCCCGTCCGGGCTATTCTTTTCGATAAGATGGCTGAACCCAATTGGTCGCTGGATTGGCACCAGGACCGCACGATCTGCGTCGAGCGGCGTGTCGCCATCGACGGATATGGTCCTTGGTCCATGAAAGCGGGAATGCAGCACGTCGCCCCGCCTTTCGATCTGCTTTCGCGCATGGTGACCGTCCGAGTGCATCTGGACGATGTCTCCGTAGAGAATGCACCGCTTCTCATCGCTCCGGGTTCTCATCGTTATGGCCGGGTTGCGATCGACGATGTCCCTGAGGTCGTTCGACAGTGCGGCGTTCAGGTCTGCCTCGCCAAGGCCGGCGATATCTGGCTGTACGCAACGCCGATTTTGCACGCTTCAGACGCCGCAGCACGTCCCACGCGACGGCGTGTTCTTCAGATCGACTATGCGGCCGAGGAGCTTCCTGGCGATCTGGAATGGCTGGGCGTCTGACCTAAGCGCCCGCCTTCTTCGCAAAGCCCCAGGCCGCGTCGCTGAGCGGACCGACCTGGGCGGCCATGGTCTTGGCGTGGGCGCTGGCGGCGGTGCCGTCGCGGACCCGGCCGGCGATGCCCTGGCAGATCGCGGCCAAGCGGAACAGGTTGTAGGCGTAGAGCCAGTCGAGGTTGGCGGGCCGCATTCCCGTCGCGGCGGCGTAGCGTTCGACGGTCTCTTCCACGGACGGGATGCCTAAAGCCTCCAGATCGGCGCCGGCGAGGCCGTTGCGCAACGAAGCCGGAATGGCCCAGGCGATCAGCAGATAGGAGAAGTCGGCCATCGGATCGCCCAGGGTCGACAGCTCCCAATCCAGCAGGGCGCGAACCTCTGCTCGGTCCGGCGCGAGGATCATGTTGTCGAGACGAAAGTCGCCGTGGACGATGCGGCTGGGTCCCTCGGCCGGGAGGCTTTCGGGCAGGAAGGCGATCAGCCGGTCCATCGCCGGAACCGGCTCGGTCTCAGACGCCCGGTACTGCTTGGTCCAACGGCCGACCTGACGCGCGAAATAGTTGCCGGCCTTACCATAGTCGCCCAGGCCGATGGCGGCCGGATCGAAGGCGTGCAGCCGAGCCAGCGTGTCCGTCTGGGCCTCATAGACGGCGCGACGCTCCGCGGGCGTCAGGCCGGGCAGTTTCAAATCCCAGAAGATCCGACCCTCGACCTTGTCCATCACATAGAAGATCGAGCCGATGACGCTTTCATCCAGGCATAGGGCATGCGGCTTGGCGACGGGGAAGCCTCGCGCGGCCAAGGCCGAGATGGCCTGAAACTCGCGATCCACGGCATGGGCGCTGGGCAGCAAGACGCCGGGCGGTTTGCGCCGCAGCACATAGGCGGCCGAGGGCGTCACCAGTTCATAGGTCGGGTTCGACTGGCCGCCCTTGAACTGGCGCACCGTCAGCGGGCCGGCGTATCCCGAGACGTGAGTGCGCATCCAGGCGTCCAGCGCCGCCTCGTCCAGGCGATAGCGCGGATCGACCTCGCGCGTGCCGGAAAAGGCGCTCTGGGCGTCCAGCGGGGCGGCGTCGGTCATGCGGCGGTCCTCGTCGTTTCCTTGAGCCGTCCGGATCTCACGCCCGGTCCGGCGCGGCGATGATGGCGGCCTTCACGGCCCGACGCCAGCCGGAAAGCAGACGCTCGCGCTCGTCCGGATTCATGCGCGGTTTCCAGCAGGCCGGCGCCTCGGCCGGGCGCGCCTCCAAGTCCGGCAAAAGGCCGACGCCCAGGGCCGCCAGGCGCGCAGCGCCCAGGGCCGTCATTTCCTGGAAGGCCGGGCGCTCCACCTCGACATCGCAGATGTCGGCGACGAACTGCATGGCGAAACTGTTGGCGGTGACGCCGCCGTCCACCTTCAGCGTCTTCAGCGGCGGCGCGCCGTCGGCGGCCAGGGCGTCGAGCAGGTCGCGCGTCTGATAGGCCAGGGCTTCCAGCGCGGCGCGCACGAAATGGGCCGGACCGGAATCCCGTGTCAGCCCGACGATGGTTCCTCTCGCTTCCGGCTCCCACCACGGCGCGCCCAGACCGGTGAAGCCGGGGACCATATAGACGCCGCCATTGTCCCTGAGCGTCTGCGCCATCGCCTCCGACTGACGCGACTCCGAGATCAGCCCGACCCCGTCCCTCAGCCACTGGATCGCCGAGCCGGCCGAGAAGATCGAGCCCTCCAGCGCATAGGCGGTCTGGCCACCGGCCTGATAGCCGAGCGTGCCCAACAGACGCCGGGTTGAGGCCACCGGCTCCGCGCCGACATTGGCGACCAGAAATGCGCCGGTCCCATAGGTGATCTTGGCGTCCCCGGCCTTCAGCGCCCCATGCCCGACCAAGGCCGCCTGCTGGTCCCCCGCCGATCCGGCGATGGACAGAGGCTGGCCGAACAGCGCCGGATCGCTCTCGCCGATCGCACCCGCGCAGGGGACGATGTCGGGCAGGGCTTCGCGCGGGATGTCGAACAAGGCGCACAGGTCGTCGCGCCATTCGACCGTCTTCAGATCCATCAAAGACGTGCGTGAAGCATTGGTCGCATCGGTGGCGTGGACTTGGCCGCCGGTCAGTTTCCAGATCAGCCAGGCGTCGATCGTGCCCAGCTTGACCTCACCCTTCGCCGCCCGCTCGCGCGATCTGGACACAGCATCCAAAAGCCACGCGAACTTGGTCGCCGAGAAATAGGGATCGAGGATCAGGCCGGTCGCGGTCTGGACCATCGGCTCGTGACCCTGGGCGGTCAGGCGGGCGGTGACGTCGGCCGTGCGGCGATCCTGCCAGACGATGGCGCGATGCAGCGGCTCGCCGGTCGCCGCGTCCCAAATCACGGCCGTTTCCCGCTGATTGGTGATGCCGATGGCGTTGAAGCGAGCGACGCCGCCGGCCTTGCGCACCACCTCTCGACAGGTCTGGAGCGTCGCGGCCCAGATTTCGGCGGCGTCATGTTCGACCCAGCCGGATTTGGGGAAATGCTGGGCCAGTTCGATCTGGCTGACCGCGACGGGCCTCAGGTCTCCTTTGTCTTCGCCGACCGCGCTTGGCGCGGCTTGAGGCGCGACCTCGAAGGCGATGGCGCGGGTCGAGGTCGTGCCCTGGTCGATGGCGAGGATCAGGCTCATGGTTCTCTCCCGGCTGCGTCTTGGGCTAAGGGGAGCACATGACGACGCACCTGCCCAGCTATGAAGGCGTCCTCGACGCCGCCCGCCAGATCGACGGCGTCGCCGTTCGCACGCCTCTGCTCGAAAGCCCGGCTCTGAACGCGGTGGTCGGCGGGCGGGTTCTGATGAAGGCGGAAAGCCTTCAGCGCGCCGGAGCCTTCAAATTTCGCGGCGCTTACAACCGCATCAGCCGACTGACCGAACAGGAGAAGGCGCGCGGCGTCGTCGCCTTCTCATCCGGAAACCATGCGCAGGGCGTCGCCGCCGCCGCCGCCATGGTCGGGACGCCGTCGATCATCGTCATGCCGTCGGATTCGCCCAGGGTGAAGGTCGAAGGCGTGATCGGCTTCGGCGGCGAGGTGCGCTTCTACGACCGCTGGACCGAAAGCCGCGAGGCGATCGGCGCGGCCATCGCCGCCGAGCGTGGCTCGATCCTGGTTCCGCCGTTCGATGATCCCTTCATCATCGAGGGGCAGGGAACGGTTGCGCTCGAAATGCTGGATCAGGCGAATGCGCCGTTCGACCAGCTGCTGTGCGGGGCGTCCGGCGGCGGGTTGATGGCCGGGATCAATCTGGTCATGGCCGAACGCAGTCCCGCGACGCAGGTGTTCGTGGTTGAGCCTGAAGCCTTCGACGACACCGCGCGGTCGCTGGCGGCCGGAGAGCGGGTCGGTCATCCGCAAGGCGCGCCGTCGATCTGCGACGCCCTGATGTCGCCGATGCCGGGCGTGCTGACCTGGCCGATCAATCGACGGCTGGCGGGGGCGATCACCGTCTCGGACGCGGAAGTCGCGGAAGCGATGAGGTTCGCCTTCCGCCATCTCAAGATCGTCCTCGAACCCGGCGGCGCCGTCTCGCTCGCGGCCCTGCTTGTCGGAAAGATCGGGACGACAGGACGTACGACGGCCATCGTGCTGTCCGGCGGCAACATCGATCCGACGCTGTACGCCGAGATCATCGAGGGGCGCTTCGGCGGCTGAAGGGCTTCCCTTCCCCGTGACGGTCGGCCAACCTCTCCTCACACGCACTGAGGAAACGCACGATGACCAAAGCCAGTGAACTACAGGCATTGATCGGACTTGAGGTCGGGGTGTCGAAATGGTTCGACGTCACCCAGGCCCGGATCGACGCCTTCGCCGATTGCACTGAAGATCACCAGTTCATCCATGTCGATCCGGAAGCGGCCAGGGCCACGCCGTTCGGTGGAACAATCGCGCACGGCTTCCTGACCCTGAGCCTGGCTTCGGCCATGAGCTATGACGCGGTGGCGCCGCTGGAGGGCGTCGTGATGGGCGTGAATTACGGCTTCGACAAACTGCGGTTCCTCGCGCCGGTGTCGGCAGGTTCTCGTGTTCGCGGCCGCTTCAGGCTGTTGTCGGCAGAAGACAAGGGCGGCGGACGATGGCTGCTGAAGCACGAACTGACGGTCGAGATCGAGGGGACCGACAAGCCGGCTCTGATCGCGGAGTGGCTCGGCATGCAGATGGTCGATGCAAAAATCGAGCTCTGATGCTCGCATAGGTTACAGTCTCGCCCCATCATGAATTGTGACCCAGCGAAGGCCGAGGGTTAACCATCTTGTGCCTTGATGCGAAATTCATCTGTATCATTAAGGCCACGGTGGTGGGTTTGCTGTCGAGCGCCGTCACGTTTCCGCCTCGACCTTATACAGCAAGGCTGGTAGGACCGGCGTAGGCGGTAGACCCGCCCCTATTACAACAGAGGCGGAGGGATACCCCCCTATGCGTATGAAGACTTTCGTGCTGGCCTCCAGCGCAGCGGCCGCCCTGGCCCTGTCGGCTGGTGCTGCGTCGGCGGAGCCCAACGGCTGGTACGGCGCCATCGACGCCGGCTACCACATGATCGACGATATCAATGCTGAATCGTCCACGACCGGCGCC
>NZ_JZRG01000015.1:0-53020 GCF_000964075.1 Brevundimonas sp. KM4
TCAACTGAGCATCGAGCGCTACGGTCGGCCGATTCAGCCCGGCAGCCACATCCGCCTGGGCCCTGGCGGCCTGCATCCCATAGCCCGCAGCGCGACCGAGACTGGAATTGGAGCGAACACGTTGTTGAGCGGCCGCATAGGTCAGAGCGACTGTAGCGTCGCCCTGGGCCGCCTCTTGGGGCGCGGCCTGAACTTGGGAGACCGCCGCAAGGGCGTTCGGCGCTGATCCGGCCAAAATGCCGACAGCAACCGCCCCGATCCAAGCTGCACGCATCGTTTCACTCCGACGTCAGCAAGCATAACTAACTCAAGCGCAGCCGTTACGTCCAGCAACTGGCGTTGCGATATCAGCCAAGGGTCTAACCCTATCCTCGTTATCGAGCGGTCGCTGTTGGAAGTTAGTTGCCTAGAAGCTGACATCCCTTAGGTCGCCTTGGAGTCAAAACCAGACGTTGTTAGGGCGCTGACAAACTGATTCGTTGCCGATGGCGCTCGAACGCGGTCTTTGCGCGGTCGCGACTCCACATTCGTCGGCCTGCGTGTAAGGGTTCGGTTGGGAGGACTGACTGATGGCGACACGCAAGACCCTCATCAGATCGCGCGCTGGCGTTCGCCTTCAACGCATCGAGCATCTGGTCCGTCAGCAGGTGGTCCAGTCGTCCTGGCGGCTTTCAACCCTACGCCAGAACCAACCACGCTCATTTGCCGATGAGACGGAAGCGGAGGACGCCTTTGACATGGAGGTCATCGCTTCGCTGACCGATCCCATCATCATGGACATGCAGCGTCGCGGACTGATCGACTGACATGGCGGCCAAGCTGAAGGTCTTCACCTGGTCCGACGGCTTCCATGCCTTCACCGTCGCCACAAGCTCGCGACCCAAGGCTTTGGAGGCCTGGGGCTCAAAGCAAGATCTGTTCGCAACCGGCCTGGCCAGCCAGCTTTCCGGCGGACCGGATTACGAGGCCGCCCTAGCCTCTCCTGGCGAGGTCGTCGAGCGCGGGCTTGCGATCGATGTCGGCAAGATCGGAAAGGCGAAACCCGCCAAACCTCGGGGACCATCCAAGGCGAAGGCCGCCAAAATCGAAAAGCTGCAGGCGGCGCTGGCCGATCTGGATGAGCGCCGTCAGGCCGAGGTGGCTGATTTCGAGGACCAGCAGACTACGCTGAACAAGGCGCGTCAGGAGGCGGAGGCGACCTATGAGGCGGACCGTAAATCCCTGGCTGCGGATCTGAAAAAGGCCAAGGTCTGATGTGTAACCTCTATCGCCAGCGCTCGGGTCCCCAAGCCATAATGGATGCGGCGAACGCGATGCGGTCGACCGTCGGCAACCTCGCGCCGGGCGATATCTATCCCGATTATCCAGCCCCAATTGTACGGTGGGAGGGCGCAGAGCGCATCCTTGCATCCGCGCGCTGGGGCATGCCGTCGTCCAAAAGAATGATCTTCGACAATGCGACGAAGCGCGCCGACAAGCTGCGCGCCAAGGGCGGCGAGGTGGACTTTCCGAAAATTCTGGAGTTCGAGCCCGACAGCGGCACGACCAACGTCCGCAACACCCGCTCCAGCCATTGGCGCCCGCATCTGTCGCCAGCGTCGCGCTGTCTGGTCCCCTTCACGGCCTTCAGCGAACCAGGTCGGGACGCCGCCGGCAAATACCGACCCGTCTGGTTCAAGCTCGCCGGGGACGATCCCGAGCCCCTCGCCTTCTTCGCCGGCATTCACCTTCAGGCCCACACAAGCGTGCGCAAGATCAAGACCGGCATGGAGACGATCGACGTCTTCGCCTTTCTGACGACAGACCCCAACGCCGAGGTCGGCGCGGTTCACCCCAAGGCCATGCCGGTGATCCTGATGCAGTCCGACGAGATCGAGGCGTGGATGACGGCGCCGTGGGAGACGGCCAAGGCGCTTCAGCGACCGCTGCCCGACGGCGCTCTGTCAGTTATCGACGCCTGAACCGCGTAAAGCCTCCGATCGTTGTTTAAAGACGATCCGGCCCCGTCCTGGCGCTCGCCACAAGGTCTGCGGTCAACGGATCAGGCGACAAATCCCAACGGGTCAGCGCCGCGTCGAACACGGTCGAATCAGCGGCCCGTCAGTTTCATTTGGCGGGGCGTTGGGCGCCGCGTGAAGAGCGCAGACGGTCCTGAACGAGTCTTCGGGGAGTGGTGGCGGCGCGACGGGGAGATCGACGCCATGCGAGACTATTTCCAGCTGAGGACGAGGCTGGGGAACGCTTCTGGGTTTTCAGACGGGGCGATGGCGAACAGCCTGTCACCGGGGATCTCAGTTGGTTTCTCCACAGCCTTTTTGGCTAGACATTTTCCCTGTGCGCCGACCGTGAGACCCAGCCTCTCGTTCAACCGCGCGACTGAGCCGCCTGATACGCCTTGATGCCCGGCTGAAAGCTTGGACGGAAGTCTGCCGATATCCCCAATCCCGGACGTTGCGCCATGAAGCGATCAAACCGCTGCTGCCCCTCCAACTGCAGCGTTTCCACCCAACTCATGTCCACGCTCACCTGGGGCGGAGGATTTTTCATGTTTGCCGCTTTGACGTTCGCACCAACTGGAATGCTCTTTGGAACGACCCTCTCAACGACGCTCGGCGTTGCCGGATCACGGCCCCCAACCCTCGCTATCCCAGCCGCCCGTGCCGCGCTAAAATGCACAATATCCATGTAACCCTCCCAATCCGCACTCCCCGGTTGCAAGGAACGCGCCGCGCAGCGCCATTATTCCCCTTTGTTTTTCCACGTTTTATTTTAACGAATTAACCCCATTACCAGCAAAACGCGCCGGCTCGGCAGTTTTTTCCACTACAGCATCATCCAGTCTGTTTCGAAGACCTAGAGATGGTCCACCCATAAGACAGGAGGCGTTGAGGCCATCATGGTCGGTCGAGCCGCTCCGACCAAGTTGCCAAGATCTTAGGTTGTTCGATTCTCAAGCTTGAGCGTCTCCATGAAATCCCCGCCATGGTACCATTCAGAGATGATCAGAGCCTGATTATAGACCCCAATCCGAAGCACCCAATTGCCAGCAAGCTTCAGGGTCATATCAAAGCCGAAGGCGTTCCATGCCCATTTGAACGGCCTCCGGAAGATCATTCGCCGCGACATTGTCCCCGAAGCTCTAAATGAGAAACTGTTTTTTAGTTTTACACGTCATCATTGACGCCCCGAAAACTTTTGGTTGCCTAGATGGACGGTGACTTCGGTCTCCTGTCAACTCCTCGTTGTGATAGATGCGCGGTTGAGCAACCTTGCACGAAAGGCCGACTATGAGCGCCGATAACTTCAAGCCACGTGAAGCTCCGCGATGGGATGCTCGACACCCCACGCGCACGCCCTACATCGAATGGCTCCCGTTCCAGAAGTTGGACCAGCCCTGGAAGATCAACGCCGCTCTCCGAGCTGGCTCCGGGGCGTTCGTAGCCATCGCGCTCTCCCACGGTTTCTCCGCCTTCTCTGCCTGGATCTCCCCTATCCGCGGCGACACCCTGCTGTTCGGTTACGACAAATCGGCGGTCCTGACGGCGAACCTTCTGGTCGGCTTGTTCGCCCTGTGCTTGGCCGCGGTCACGTTCCGCGCTCCCTCGCGTCCTTTGTACTACCTCGCCTTGGCCTGGTCGCTGATCGAACTCATCCCCCCGCTAACCTATGGCCTGTATGGGCATGGAGCGGGCTATTTCATCAGCTTATTCGGGCTGGCCGTCGCGATGACTGGCGTCCAGGGAATTCACGCGCGGCGACGATTCCGGAGTGGCGTCCCCACGTCGAGCCAACTCTGAGACCGTCATTGCGGCAGACGCTCAACGGCTCGGTCCGAGTGATGCGCAAAAGGCGGTCTACCTATGCTCTTCCTTGAGGTTTAGTGGAGCTTTTACGCACGATCGACCGCCGGATGGGGGCGTTCCTCCTAGTCTGCGACCTTGTAGTGCTGGAACCGACCACTTGCCGCGTTGACGTAGGAGATGTCGCCTGTTGGCAGGGCGTAGACTTGGGAACAGGCGGTCAGAGGCCGCTCGGGCTCGTCTCGACGACGACACATCCAACCGTCAGCGATCCAATAGGCGCCGCCAAAGCTGTGGTAGTCGCTTTCGAAGCGATAGGTACCGTCACGCTCGAAAGCCTCGGTGACGATCGCCGAGCTGTGCTGAATATCAACGTAGCGCTTCCCGACGAAGGTCGATCGCAGTTGGGCGTCCGTCATCGGGACCTGACCAGCAGGCACTCTAGCGTAGGTCACTCGCATCGAGGACGGAGGCGCGGGCGTCCCCGTCGCCACACCTTCAGCCGCTTGCATGTCCTTGGCTGCGTTGGTGACGCGCGCCTCGCTGCATGAGGCCGCTCCAGTGCCCAGGACGCCGAGAACGAGAGCGGATACGCACGTCAGGGGGCGCACTGCCCAGCCTGATCCTGATGACGAGCGGCGCGAGGGCGTCACGCCCCATGGGATTGCTGCGGTCATGCAAACATATACTCCTGATGGAACCGAGCCCCCGTCGGGGTAGCTGAAACCATCCCCTCCTCAATGTCAAAGGGAGCCGCCGACGCAGGACACAGGCTGGTTGGGCCTGTCGGGGGCATTCGAGGCTGAATCAGGTGAGAGTAACGCGTCGAGCGTGCTCCAGACCTAGTTCCCAAAAATAGATGGCCTTCATGCTGGACAGCACGTCCAAGCCCTCGCTTCCCGTCGGGTCTGTTAGCCTATCGCCAAGTCCTAGTCGCTGCGACGACGAGCGTCGAGGGTAATAGCCGCCTACCTGGTCTTCAAACCTGAAGCCGGCCCCACTGGCCAGCTCGGATGATTGCGCCACTGAGTTCGCCGCCCAGATTTGAGGATGGGGGCTGACTATGCCGCTCGAGACCTGCCAGTGTCAGCCGATTCTCCGGCATTTGCAGGAGTCATAAGTGACCCAGTACACCCGCCCCTGCGTCCGCATGAAGCCCTAAAAGCGGACCTTTTTGGACGTCCGTTTTGAGTCTGTAGCGGGTGCTGGACGCACCGTCAGCGATTGCCGAT
This sequence comes from Brevundimonas sp. KM4, assembly GCF_000964075.1. NCBI lineage: Bacteria > Pseudomonadati > Pseudomonadota > Alphaproteobacteria > Caulobacterales > Caulobacteraceae > Brevundimonas > Brevundimonas sp. KM4. The sequence continues at coordinate 5,033 of NZ_JZRG01000015.1, forward strand.
CGACAAACTGCTGCCGACACGCCGTCACCACGCCCGAGTTCCTGGGCAGTTTTTGGCCAGCGGCTCTGGCCGAGGACCAGCTAAATCATTGAAGGAAATGGTGGACGCGACAGGGATTGAACCTGTGACCCCCTCGATGTCAACGAGGTGCTCTCCCGCTGAGCTACGCATCCGCCGTAGGGCTCCGAAAAACGTCTTCGGAGCGGGAAGAGCGGTCGTATAGCGGCGAGGCCGGTCGGCATCAAGCCGATTTAGCGGCAAGAATGCGATTTCTCGCCGAACACCGCTCGGCCCAGTCGCAGCGAAGGGTCAGGCGGCGACCATCCGCTCGACCTCATTGACCAGATCGCGCAGGTGGACGGGCTTGGACAACACCTTGGCGTCCGGCGTGGCCTGGGCGGCGGTCAGGGCGACGGCGGCGAAGCCGGTGATGAACATGATGCGCAGCCCGGGCTGGCGGGCGGCGGCGACGCGGGCGACCTCGATCCCGTCAGCGCCCGGCATGACGATGTCGGTCAGCAGCAGGTCGTAGGGACCGTCTTCCAGGGCGTCGATCGCGTCGTCGCCGTTCTCGCAGTCGATGACCTGGTGGCCTGCCCGCTCCAGCGCGCGCGTCAGAAATCCGCGCAGCGAACCGTCGTCTTCGGCCAGGAGAATACGCGCCATTCGAAAAACACCCTTGAAACAGACCGCAAACCTAGAGCCCGAACGGTAAACCGCCGATGAAATTCGCTGATCAGCCGACTTCCTTCCACAGCGAAACGCGCTAAGCGGAGGCATGACCGACGGCGGCGACAGCTTTTCGATCACCGCCCCTGCGGCGGACGCGCCCGCGACGGCGCTGGTGTTCGCCTCGCCCCACTCCGGCGACCTCTATCCCGACGACATGGGCGCCGCGCCGGGTCTGTCGCGCGCCAGCCTGAAAAGCGCCGAGGACGCCCTGGTCGGGCGCTTGGTCGCAGAAGGACCGCGCAGAGGCGCCGCGCTGATCGAAGGCCGGATCGGCCGGGCCTATGTCGATCTGAACCGTGACCCGTCCGAGCTTGACCCGGCCCTGATCTCGGATCTGGACGGGCCGGTCGGGGCCAAGACGGCCGCCGGTTATGGCGTGATCCCCCGATTGGCCGGCGACGGGACGCCGCTCTATGCGCGCCGGCTGACGCTGGCGGAGGCGAGACACCGAATCGCCAGGGTCCACGTCCCCTATCACCAGGCCCTGGGCGAACGGATGCAGGCGACGCGCGCGACGCACGGACGCGCGGTGCTGATCGATTGGCATTCGATGCCGGCGCGCGCCGTCGGGGCTGAGGTCGTGCTGGGCGACCGTTACGGCTCGGCCTGCAGTGCGCGGCTCAGCCGGCGTCTGCGCGATTTGTTCGAGGGCTTGGGCTGGCGCGTGGCGCAGAACCATCCCTACGCCGGCGGTTGGTCAACCCAGCGCTGGGGCCGGCCGGACGAGGGCTATGAGGCCATCCAGATCGAACTGAGCCGCAAACTGTATCTGGACGAGACGACGCTGGCCCCCAACGCGACCTATGCCAGGACGCAAAAGGCCCTGTCCCGCGTGATCGCCGCCCTGTGCGCAGACGACTGGTCGGCCTGACTGATCGCTGATCAGGTCAAAAAAAAGCCGCACCCGAGGGTGCGGCATTAAAAGTCTATAGGGAGGAAACGCCCAGGAAGGGCAAGACGCCCGGAGGCGTCAGAGGTCAATCTAGGTTGCGATGCACAATGGGTCAAGACCCATGCACGCGCACATGGTCACGCCTTGTTACGCAAATGTGGCGTATCGCCTGACAAGACGGCGCTCTTTCGACCAAAGTCGGACGAGCGTTCAGTCTCGCAACTGCGAAAGGATCGGGTCAGTTGTCCAGAAGCCGCCGTGCGTTGCGAATGGCGCGGGCGGCGGGCGAGGCCTCCTGGCGATAGATCAACAGGCCGAAGGACGAGGCGACGCCCAGCGCCAGCCACAGCGGCCCGAACAGCCAGGCCGCCGCCGCCAGGGCGAAATAATAGCCGCGCACACCCTGACTGAAGGAACTGAGCGCCGGATTCAGAAGCTGGCCTGCCGCCTCGCTGAAGGCCTTGCGGTCGGTCTTGGTGTGGATTTCCGGCGCCGCGCCGATCAGCGCCAGGGCGTAGTTCATCTGGCGCAGCGCCCAGATGAAATCCAGAAAACCGCGCGCCAGACAGATCAGCACCAGCGCCAGCTTGGCCTCCAGAATCTTCATCGGCACGTTCTCCGCGCCGACGGCGGCGAATCCCTGAAGCGCGCTTTCGCCGCCGAACAATATGCCCGCGACCGCCGCAATCAGCAGCAGGTTGGTGGAGGCGAAGAAGGAGGCGGAGTTGATCGAATGGCCCATAAGCTGGCTGTCGATCAGCTTCATCTCCCGATGCGTCATGGACTGCATCCAGGCCGCCCGGACATGCTCCATGTCCTGGTTCAGCGAGCCGCCCTTCCTGCTGATGAAGGCCAGGATGGGGCTGTATCCCAGCCAGCAGATGAAGAAGAGGGCCAGCGCCGCCCAATCGGTCCAGGTCATGATCCAGATGTCCGCGATGATGCGACCCGACGCAAGCCCGCCGAGGGCGGTGTTCGCCACAGGGCGCCCTTGCCGTGACGGGCCGGGGAGCCTATCACCCTTCGCCTTTCAAAGTTTCGCAGTCGCAGCAAAGACCCCGCCATGAACCTCGACGCCATTCCCGTCGGCCCGAACGCTCCCTGGGACATCAACGTCATCATCGAAATCCCGCAAGGCGGCCTGCCGGTGAAATACGAGATGGACAAGGAATCGGGCGCCCTGTTCGTCGACCGCTTCCTGCACACGGCCATGTACTATCCGGGCAACTACGGCTTCGTGCCGCACACCCTGTCGGACGACGGCGATCCCTGCGACGTGATCGTGCTGAACCCGACGCCGGTCGTTCCCGGCTGCGTCATCCGCTCGCGTCCCATCGGCGTGCTTAAGATGGTGGACGAGGCCGGCGGCGACGAGAAGATCCTGGCCGTGCCGGTCGACAAGCTGAACCCCTACTACACCGAGATCGCCAGCTATCGTCAGCTGCCGGCCATCCTGATCGAGCAGATCGAGCACTTCTTCACTCGCTACAAGGACCTGGAGAAGGGCAAGTCGGTTAAGGTTGAGGGCTGGGGCGACGCCGGCGAAGCCGCCGACCTGATCGCCAAGGGCATGCAGGCCCACCAGGACAAGCTGGCCAAGAACAAGGCCGCCAACGCCGCCTGATACTAGCGACGAGCGCTTGAAGCCTTAAGGCGTCCTCCGATCGGGGGACGCCTTTTCGCTGGGCGATCTGCTATCGCCGCCGCGCCGAGCCCGGAGGAGGCATAGTCGGCAGCCCCGGCTTCAAAATCACGCCGCGACGCCCTGCCCTCTCCCGCAACGGTTCGGCCTCTCCTATCTGCGTCGCATGACCGAACTGACCCCCCGCGAGATCGTCTCCGAACTGGATCGCTATATCGTCGGCCAGAACGACGCCAAGCGCGCCGTCGCCGTCGCCCTGAGGAACCGCTGGCGCAGGAAGCGCGTGCCGGCGGACCTGCGCGACGAGGTGACGCCCAAGAACATCCTGATGATCGGCCCCACCGGCGTCGGCAAGACCGAGATCGCGCGTCGGCTGGCGCGGCTGGCGGGCTCGCCCTTCCTGAAGGTGGAGGCCACCAAGTTCACCGAGGTCGGCTATGTCGGCCGCGACGTGGACCAGATCGTGCGCGATCTTGTCGAAAGCGCCCTGATCATGGTGCGCGAGCGTCGGCGCGGCGACGTGCGGGCCAAGGCCGAGGCCGCCGCCGAGGACCGGATCCTGGACGCCCTGGTCGGACCGGGCGCGGGGCCGGCGACGCGCGACAGTTTCCGCAAGAAGCTGCGCGCCGGAGAACTGGACGACAAGGAGATCGAGATCGCGCTGGCGGACACCGCTTCGCCGATCCAGGGGCTGGACATTCCGGGCGGCGGCAACGTGGGCCTGCTGAACCTGTCGGAAATGCTGGGCAAGATGGGCGGCGGGCGCACCAAGACCGTCAAGCTGGCGGTGCGCGATGCAACGACGCCCCTGATCGCCGAAGAGGGCGACAAGCTGCTGGATCAGGACAGCCTGACCCAGGAGGCGCTAAAACTGGCCGAGAACGAGGGCATCGTCTTCCTGGACGAGATCGACAAGGTGGCGGCCCGGCAAGGCGCATCCGGCGCGGACGTGTCGCGTGAAGGCGTGCAGCGCGACCTGCTGCCCCTGATCGAGGGCACCACGGTCTCGACTAAGTACGGGCCGGTGAAGACCGACCATGTGCTGTTCATCGCCTCGGGCGCCTTCCACGTCGCCAAGCCCAGCGACCTTCTGCCCGAGCTTCAGGGGCGGTTGCCGATCCGGGTCGAGCTGAAGGCCCTGACGCGCGACGACTTCAAGCGCATCCTGACCGAACCCGAGGCCAATCTGATCCGTCAGAACCAGGCCCTGCTGGCGACCGAGGACGTGACCCTGACCTTCACCGACGATGCGGTCGAGGCGATGGCCGATGCGGCGGTGGCGGCCAACAGCGCGGTCGAGAACATCGGCGCGCGCCGGCTTCAGACCGTGATGGAGCGGGTGCTGGAGGAGACCAGCTTCAAGGCCTCGGACCTGTCGGGCCAGACCGTGACCTTCGACGGCGATGCGGTGCGCGAGAAGATGGACGCCCTGACCAAGGACGTCGATCTGAGCCGCTTCATTCTGTAGCGGTCGGCGCCCCGGCGGCGTGGCGGTTGGGGCGGCGCATGATCCGGTCGGCCATCATCTCCGCATGACGCTGGGTGAAGGCTAGGGCGGCCGGGTTGCCGCGTCGCGGACCGATGCTGTCGGCGACCTTGGCGCCCCGCTCGCCGATCGGCAGGGGCTTGCCGGTGGTCGTGTCCACGGCGGTCTGGTGCTCGATCTCGGCGTTCAGCTCCGCGCCCATCAGGATCACCTGCACCGACAGCCAGGTCCACAGCAGGAAACCCATCATGGCCGCCAGCGGGCCGTAGCTGTCGGTCCGCACGAAGTTCGACAGATACCAGCTGAACAGGAAGGACACGGTCAGGCTGAGCAGGGCCGCGAAGATCGCGCCCGGCGTGACCCAGCGCCAGCGCGCGCGCTGACGGCAGGGGCCGTAGCGGTAGATGACGGTCAGGGCGGCGACATAGCCGATCAGCAGCAGCGGCCAGCGCAGCGGCGCGATCAGGCCCCACTCCTCCTCCAGCCCGAACAGCCGCACCACCACCGGGACGCCGACCACCAGCGCCGAGGTCAGCAGGACCGCCAGAATGGCGCCCACGGTGAAGACCATGCAGATCAGGTTGTAGCGCACGATGTTGCGGCGCTCGACCTCGTGATAGGCGACGTTCAGGCCGTAGAACAGCACCTTGACCGCCCCGTTGGCGGTCCACAGCGACAGGGCCAGGGTCCAGGCCAGGGTGAAGGTCAGCTGGCTGTTGGAGTTCTCGGCCAGCCGCTGCATCTCCCCGCCCAGGAACTCGGCGATGCTGTCGGGCAGCAGGGCGTAGAGGAACTGCAGCCGGCCCCACGCGTCGGTCGGATCGGCGAACAGGCCGTAGAGGGTGACGAACGTCCCCAACAGCGGGAACAGCGACAGCAGGGTGAAGAAGGTCACCCCGCCGGCCACGAACCCGACCCGGTCACCGAAATAGGACCCGCCGGTGCGCCAGACGATGTCGGACCAGCCCTTGTGCGGAATGTGCTCGGGCCGTTTGGCCATGCGGCCGCGACCGGGCTCCTGGGCCTCATAGTCCTCGGGCGTGGGGACCTTGGGCGGCAGGGGTTCGGGACGGGGGGCGCGCAGTTCGACTCCGACCTTGTGCCCCTGGCTGTAGAGCAGGTGGGCGGCGCTGGCGCCGGCGGCCAGACCCCCGGCGGCGGCGGCCAGGAACTTCCACACCCGGCCGCGCTCGACCGGCATGGGCGTCCGGGCGAACAGGTTGCGAAGCGGGGCGAGGCGGGAGGGGCGGCGCGCAGTCATCCCGACGCGAACGGTCAAGCTGGCCTGATGTTCCCTGCCGTCGCGCTTGAAATCGACGCCGGGCCGGGCCAATCAACGCCCATGACCGACCCCATCACGCCCAAGTCCGACACCGACGCCCCGACCCTGCTGACCGCCTGGAAGGCGGCGCAGGCCCGGCTGAAGACCGGCCGCATCGACAGCCCCGCCATCGACGCCCGCCTGCTGCTGGAGGCCGCCGCCGGCGCCAGCCGCATGGACATCCTGACCGACCCCTATCGGCCCATCACCGCCGACCAGCTGAGCGCCTATGAGGCCATGGTCGAGCGCCGGCTGAAGCGCGAGCCCGTCTCGCGCATCGTCGGCAAGAAGGGCTTCTGGAAGATCATGCTGAACGTCACCCCCGATGTCCTCAGCCCACGCCCCGACACCGAAACCCTGATGGACGTCTCCATGCTGGCCTTCGGCAAGAACGAGGCCTTCGACGCCATCGACCTGGGCACAGGTTCGGGCGCGATCCTGCTGGCGCTTCTGGCCGAGCGGCCCGCCGCGCGCGGGGTCGGCACCGACATCTCGTCCGAGGCCCTGGCGGTGGCCAAGGAGAACGCCGCCAACCTGGACCTGAACGAGCGCGCGACCTTCCTGCGCACCGAATGGGCCGCAGGCTTCGGCGACGCCAGCTTCGACCTGGTGCTGTCCAACCCGCCCTATATTCCGACCGACCATATCGCGACCCTGGACCCGGAGGTCCGCGACCACGACCCGCACCTGGCCCTGGACGGCGGCCCGGACGGCTTGCAGGCTTACCGCGACCTGGCGCCCGAGGTGAAACGCATCCTGAAGCCGCTGGGCGTTTTCGCCGTCGAGATCGGCTTCGATCAGGGCCCGCAGGTCAAGGCGCTGTTCGAGGCCGCCGGCTTCACCGACGTCAAGATCATCAAGGACCTGGGCGAACGCGACCGCGTCGTCACCAACGGCCCGGACCCACGCACCAATCCGATCCCGCAGGACTGACCGACTTCAGACGGTCGGCGGACAAAAACACCGTCTAATTCGTCTGATTCGTCTGAATTGCCCCTCCCCGGCCGTGCACTGCGTCCCCTGCGGACGAACCGAGACAGGATCGCACGGTTTTGGGAGCGTGGGCAGGAGGATGACGCTAGCGGGCGGCAGGGTGTTGAAATCGTTGACGGGACCCATCTCGATTAAGACGGCTACCTCTTCTTTCGTCATCCTCCGGCCAGCCGCGCCTTCGCGGCGCAGACCGGGGGACCCAGCGGCGCCGAAGGCGATCCATCCGACTCGTGATGTTTCGACACCGCGTCCGCGACAGGTTCGCGCTCACGCGCGCCGCTGGGTCCCCCGGTCTCCCCTCGCTTTCGCGAGGGCGCCGGAGGATGACGAAAGTTAATCTTCAACCGGCGGTCGCCAGTTCGGATCGTTCACCGGAAACCAGTCGTCGGCCAAATCCCGCCATTCCGGGTTTTCCGCCTCGATCAGCTTCAGCTTCCAGTCCCGCAGCCACTTCTTGATCCGCTTCTCGCGCGCGATGGCCTCGACCACCCAGGCGTGCCGCTCAAACCAGACCAGCCGCGAGCATCCATGCGCAGCGGAGAAGCCGTCGAACACGCCGCTGCGATGCTTCCAGACCCGCGCCTCCAGGTTCGCCGTCATGCCGGTATAGAGCGTGCCGTTGCGCCCGCTGGCCATGATGTAGGTCGCGATGAACGTCCGATGCGTCGGCATCCGCACAACCTATGCCATACGCCCTCTTTCGTCATCCAGCACGCCGCTCTCTCCTTTCGTCATCCTCCGGGCCGCGCAGCGGAACCGGGGGACCCAGCGGCGCGCGAGAGCGCGACCCTGTCGCGGACGTGCCTTCCTGCATCGTGCGGCGGAAAGATTTCGCCTGACGGCGCCGCTGGGTCCCCCGGTCTGCGCCGCGAAGACGCGGCTTGCCGGAGGATGACGAAAGGATGGTCCTAATGCACCCGCATCTTACCGATCTCCAGCCCGCCCTCGCCCGCTGTTACCGCGATCACGCCGCCGTCCTCGATCTCGCCGGCTAGCAGCTTCCTCGCGATCGGGTCGACCAGGTCCTTCTGGATGACGCGTTTCAGCGGCCGTGCGCCATAGGCGGGATCGTAGCCGCGGTCGGCGAGCCAGGCCAGGGCGCTGTCGTCCAGGTCCAGGGTCAGGCGGCGGTCGGCGAGCAGCTTTTCGAAGCGTGACAGCTGGATGCGGACGATGCCGCCCATCTGGTCGCGGCCCAGGCGGTGGAACAGGATGATCTCGTCGATCCGGTTCAGGAACTCGGGCCGGAAGTGGGCGCGCACGGCGTCCATGACGAAGGGACGCACGGCCTCGACGTCATCACCCTCACCCTGATCGGCCAGATACTGGCTGCCCAGATTGGAGGTCATGATGATCAGGGTGTTCCTGAAATCGATGGTGCGGCCCTGGCCATCGGTCAGGCGGCCGTCGTCGAGCACTTGCAGCAGCACGTTGAAGACGTCGGGGTGGGCCTTTTCGACCTCGTCGAACAGGACGACCTGATAGGGGCGGCGGCGCACGGCCTCGGTCAGGGCGCCGCCCTCGTCATAGCCGACATAGCCGGGAGGGGCGCCGATCAGGCGCGAGACGCTGTGTTTCTCCATATATTCTGACATATCCAGGCGGGTGATGGCCGCCTCGTCATCGAACAGGAAGTCGGCCAGAGCCTTGGTCAGTTCGGTCTTGCCCACGCCGGTCGGGCCCAGGAACAGGAAGCTGCCCAGCGGACGGTTGGGGTCGTTCAGGCCGGCGCGGGCGCGGCGCACGGCGTCGGAGACGGCGGCCAGCGCCTCGTCCTGACCCACCACGCGACCGCCGAGCGCGGTCTCCATCTGGAGCAGTTTTTCGCGTTCGCCCTCCAGCATCTTGTCGACGGGCACGCCGGTCCAGCGGCTGACGACGGCGGCGATCTGTTCGGCGTCGACGACCTCGGGCGTCAGGGGGCCCTTGCCGCTGGTCTCGTTGGCCTCGGCTTCTTCGAGCTGCTTTTCGATCTGGGGGATCTGGCCGTAGGCGATCTCTGACGCCCGGCCCAAATCGCCGGCGCGCTGGGCGTTGGCGAGTTCCAGGCGCAGGCGGTCCAGGGTTTCACGCAGTTGCGCGCCCTGGCCGACCTTGTCCTTTTCGGCCTTCCACTGGCTGGTCAGGTCGTCGGACTGGCCTTCCAGATCGGCGATCTCGTCCTCCAGCTTTTCCAGACGGTGTTGGGAGGCCTGGTCGGTTTCCTTCTTCAGGGCCTCGCGTTCGATCTTGAGCTGGACCAGGCGGCGGTCGATCTCGTCCAGGGCCTCGGGCTTGGAGTCCACGGCCATGCGCACGCGGCTGGCGGCCTCGTCGATCAGGTCGATGGCCTTGTCCGGCAGGAAGCGGTCGGTGATGTAGCGGTTCGACAGGGTGGCGGCGGCGACGATGGCGCTGTCGGAAATGCGCACGCCGTGGTGGACCTCGTACTTCTCCTTCAGTCCGCGCAGGATGGAGACGGTGTCCTCCAACGTCGGCTCCTCGACCATGACAGGTTGGAAGCGGCGGGCCAGGGCGGCGTCCTTTTCGACGTGCTTGCGGTATTCATCCAGGGTCGTGGCGCCGACGCAGTGCAGCTCGCCGCGCGCCAGCGCGGGCTTCAGCAGGTTGGACGCATCCATCGCCCCGTCGCCCTTTCCGGCGCCGACCAGGGTGTGCATCTCGTCGATGAACAGGATGATGCCGCCTTCGGCTGCAGAGACCTCGGACAGGACGGATTTCAGACGCTCCTCGAACTCGCCGCGGTATTTCGCGCCGGCGATAAGGCTGCCCATGTCCAGCGCCATGACGGTCTTGTCGCGCAGGGACTCGGGCACGTCGCCGTTGACGATGCGCAGGGCCAGGCCCTCGACGATGGCGGTCTTGCCGACGCCGGGCTCGCCGATCAGGACGGGGTTGTTCTTGGTGCGCCTAGCCAAGACCTGGATGGTGCGGCGGATCTCTTCGTCGCGGCCGATGACCGGGTCGATCTTGCCGTCGCGGGCGGCCAGGGTCAGGTCGCGGGCGTAGCGTTTCAGGGCGTCATAGCCGTCTTCGGCGCCGGCGCTGTCGGCGGTCTTGCCCTTCCTCACCTCGGCGATGGCGGCCTCCAGCTTGTCGGCCGTGACGCCCGAGGCCTTCAGCACCTCGGCGGCGACCCCGCCTTCCTTGGCCAGCGCGGCCAGCAGCCGTTCGGTGGTGACGAAGGCGTCGCCGGCGGTCTTGGAGGCTTCCTCGGCGGCGGCGAAGACGCGCGCGGTGTCGCCGTCCAGATAGAGCTGGCCCGAGCCGCCGGTGACCTGGGCGCGCTTCTTCAGCGCGGTTTCGACATCGGCCTCGGCGCGTCGGGCGTCGCCGCCGGCGGCGGTGATCAGATTGCGGGCCAGGCCGTCGCGCTCCTCAAGCAGCACCTTGAGCAGATGCTCGGGCGCGAACTGCTGGTGACGGCGGGCGAGCGCCAGCGACTGGGCGGACTGGACGGCCTGTTTGGCGCGGTCGGAATAGAGTTCGAGATTCATGGTGTCGGTCCCCTCGGGAGGCGGATGGATTTCAGCGCACCCTCTGCTAAGCAGCACGCCGTTGAGATCGAGGTGGGTGTGACGATCGGGTCACACAAGGGGTCCGCAAGGCGGCTTTCGGGGCTGTCCGTTTCGCCGCCGCGCGCCTAGGCTCGGACGAACAGGAGCGCGTCGTGATCGCCCATTCCGCCTGGCCCGTCGATCCCGCCGTCGTCGGCCCCTTTCTGATCGCCGTGGGGCTGATCGAGCTGACGCCGGGGCCGAACATGGGCTGGCTGGCGCTGGTCGCCCTAGCGCGGGGACGGCTGGCCGGGTTCGCGGCGGTAGCGGGGGTGACCCTGGGGCTGGCGGTGTGGATGCTGGCGGCCGCCTATGGGCTGACGGAGGTCTTTTCCGTCTGGCCGCCGCTGTATCAGGGCCTGCGCTGGGCGGGCGTGCTGTTTCTGCTGTGGCTGGCGTGGGAAGCCTGGCGCGCGCCGACGATCGAGGCGGCGCCCACGCCGGACGCGCGCTCGCTGCGCGGCCTGTTCGTGCGCGGCCTGATGGGCAATCTGCTGAACCCCAAGGCCGCGGTCTTCTATGTGGCGCTGCTGCCGACCTTCATGCGGCCCGACTACGGCGCGCCGCTGAGCCAGGCCCTGACGCTGGGGAGCCTGCATCTGGCGGTCGCCGTCCTGGTGCACAGTTTGATCGTGATCGGTGGCGCGGGCGCGGCGCGGCTGGCGCCCCGGATGCAGGGTCGCGCCCTGCGCATGATGATGGCCGGCGGCCTGGTCGTGGTCGCCGCCTGGCTGGCCTGGGAGACGCGGACCTGAGCCCGCGTCCCCGTCAGGCCGTCAGCCCCCGGTCGGGCCGGTCGAGAAGTCGAACTGCTCCGGCTGGCGGCGCGGACCGCCGAAGTTCCAGGTCAGGCCGATGTAGAAGGCCCGCAGCTTGATGTCCTGCTCCGAGCGTTCGCGGAACTGCGGCGTCTCGTAGATGGTCGTAGTGTTGAAGGTGTTGAACAGGTCCCGTGCGGTGAAGTTGAACGACAGCTGCTCGCTCAGCTTTCTGCGATAGCCCAGATTGACCATGCCGCCGGCCTCGCGCCGGCCCTGCGCCAACAGGCTGTCGCCCTGCCAGAAGCTGGAGACCTGGACGAAGTCCTTGGCTGTCGGCTGCCAGTTCAGGCTGAGACGGCCGCTGGCCAGGGTCGCTTCGCGGTCGCCGCCGCCGACGACAGCGCCCGAGTCGATCTCCTGACGGAAGACGTTGACGCTGGCGCTGTAGCGCAGGGTCGGATGCAGACGCCCGTTCGCCGTCGCCTCCACGCCCAGGTCGCGACGCGAGCCCAGGTTTTCCGGACGGGTCAGGAAGACGCCGCCTCCGATGTCGGAGGCCACGTCGGTGAAGGCCTTGTCGGTGTTCCGCAGATAGGCGGTGGCCTGATAGAAGCTCTGGCCCTTTCGCATCTGCCACATGGCCTCGAAGCTGTCGGTCTCCTGCGGCTCCAGATCCGGATTGCCCGAGCGGACGTTCAGCGGGTCCTGATAGACGACGAAGGGGTTCAGCTGGCTGGGCTGGGGCCGCTGGATGCGGCGCGAATAGCTGGCGCGCAGGGTCTGTTCGGGCGTCAGCTGATACTGGAGGTGGGCGGTCGGATAGGCGCGGAAATAATCCTGGGACGCCGAGGCGCCGCCGGTCAGATCCTTGATCTCGATGTCCGCCTGTTCCAGCCGCAGACCCAGTTGGGCCGACAGCTTCTCGCCCAGCGGCCGCTCGTAAGTGGTGTAGAGGGCATGCACCGTCTGGGTGGCTTCGAAGCGGTTGTTCAAGGCCGGGACCGGCGCCAGGGCCGCCGGCGAAGGACCGCGCAGGAACTCGGCGTCCTGCTCGGGCCGCTGGGCGTTCAGCTCATAGCCCAGGCGCAGCTTGCCGCCGTCGGACATCGGGCGGGTATAGGCGCTGGTGAAGCCCCAGGTGACCTGATCGACCTCCGTGTTGGTCCGCTCGTACAGAGCCGCGCCCGCCGGGGTCAGGAAGGTGGTCAGGGTCTGGCTGGTGGTGTCGTTGGCGTTGGAATCGTAGCGCAGCTCGTTGGACCACTCATGGCCGTCGCCGTCGAAGCGGCGCAGCACGCGCGCCGTGGCGCCCCAGTTGTTGAAGCTGAAGTCGGAATCGCCGACTCGACGATAGGCGCTGGTCACCGCGCCGGCGGCGTTGCGGGTTTCATACAAGCCGTCGCCCGAACCCGTGCCGTCGAAGGCCACGCCGCGCAGTTCGCCGGTCAGCTGGGTCTTGTCGTCCAGCTTGTATTCGGCGGTGAAGCGGGCGAAGGCGCCGTTCTGCTCGGACTCGACCGGCTGTTCGACGGTCGTGGTCGAAACCACCGCGCCAGTGACCGGATCCAGCTGTTCGCGGACGCGGTTGAACGTCAGTTCGGTCGGATCGGAGCGATAGCTGGCGTCGCCCGACAGGGTCAGGCGATCCTTCTGGTACGAACCGCTGAGGCCGGCGTTCCAGCGGCCGTTGTCGCCGACGTTGACGCGCAGCGAGCCGGTCGTCTGGGTGCCGGGCTTGGGCGCCGTGGGCTTGGTGATCAGGTTGATGACCCCGCCCGAACCCTCGGGACTGTAGGCGGCCGACGGATTGGTCATGACCTCGATGCGGGCGTACTGGCTGGCCGGCAGCTGGATCAGGGCCTGGCCGCGACCGGGGCCGGTCAGGATGCCGGACGGGCGGCCGTCGACCAGGATGGTGACATTGGCGTCGCCGCGCAGGGACACATTGCCCTCCGGGTCCACGTCCACCGACGGCACGTTGCGCAGCGCATCAGCCAGACTGCCCGTCGTCGCCTGAAGGTCGTTGGCCAGGCTGTAGCTGACCGAGTCGATCGAGGTGCGCACGTCATTGGCGCGGGCGTTGACGACCACGTCGCCGACGCTGGCGGGCTGCTGTTGCTGGGCCGGTTCGGCCGTCTGAGTGCGCGGCGCGGGCGTCTGGGCCGTCGTCGCCGGGGTCTGGGCGGCCGGCTGGCTCGTCGTCGCCGGCGGCGGGGTCTGAGATGGGGTTTGGGACGCATTCTGGGATTGAGCCAGAGCGGCGCCGGGCAGGGCGACGGCGGCCGCACCCAGCATGAGAACGAGTTTGGAAGAGGTCATGCCCCGGCGATCCTGAAAGAGTGCGCGGGCGTCTATTTGCGCCCGTCGATAAGCCTGACTATCGACGTTACTTTGAATCGCAAAGTTACATCTTCTTCATCGAGACGGCGCGGTTGTGGCCAAGCTGGGAACTGTCAGCTTCGCCATACGCTTTGACCCGATGCTGACCACGAAGATGAACCCCCGCGTGTTCTGGGGCGCGAGCGCCATCATCGCGCTGCTGCTCCTCGTCGCCATCGTCGCGCCGGGAGAATCCGACCGCCTGTTCCAGAGCGTTCAGGCCTGGGTGATCGACACCTTCGGCTGGCTCTATATCGCCTCGGTCGCCGCCTTCGTGGGGCTGGTGCTGGTGCTGGCGATCGGCCCGACCGGCGCGCTGAAGCTGGGGCCGGACGACGCCGAGCCAGACTTTCCCTATCTGTCCTGGCTGGCCATGCTGTTCGCCGCCGGCATGGGGATCGGCCTGATGTATTTCGGCGTCGCTGAGCCGATCCAGCACTATATCAATCCGCCCGAAGGCGCCGGCCGCACCTTCGACGCCGCGCGTCAGGCCATGGGCATCACCTTCTTCCACTATGGGGCGCATGCCTGGTCGATCTATGCGCTGGTGGGCCTCAGCCTGGCCTTCTTCGCGCACCGCAAGGGTCTGCCGCTGACGCTGAGGTCGGGGCTGTCGCCCTTGCTGGGCAGGCGCGTCAACGGGCGCATCGGCGATGCGGTCGACATCTTCGCCATCTGGGGCACGGCGTTCGGCATCGCCACGTCTCTGGGTTTCGGCGTGTCGCAGATGAACAGCGGCCTGACCTATCTGCTGGGCATTCCCAACACCGCCTGGGTTCAGGTCGGGCTGATCGTCGTGGTCATGGCGGCGGCGACCGCCTCGGTCATGAGCGGGGTCGGCAAGGGGGTGCGCCGTCTGTCGGAGCTGAACCTGGTTCTGGCGGTGCTGCTGATGCTGTTCGTGCTGGTGGTCGGGCCGACCGGCTTTTTGTTCAAGGCATTGGTCCAGAACTTCGGCTTCTATCTCAGCCATTTCGTCGAGCGAACCTTCACCCTCTACGCCTATGAGCCGCGCGCCTGGATGGCGGACTGGACCCTGTTCTACTGGGCCTGGTGGATCGCCTGGTCGCCGTTCGTGGGGATGTTCATCGCCCGGATCTCGCGCGGGCGAACGGTGCGGGAGTTCCTGCTGAACGTTCTGCTGGCGCCGGCCGGCTTCACCTTCCTGTGGATGACCGTTTTCGGCAATACGGCGATCAGCCTGGACATGGGGCAGGCGGCGGGCGCGATTTCCAACGCCGTCTCGGCCAACCTGTCGACCGCCCTGTTCTACTTCCTGGAGCAGCTGCCGGGCGCAGCCTTTACCTCGGGTCTGGCCATCCTGCTGGTGGCGGTCTTCTTCGTCACCTCGGCCGATTCCGGCGCCCTGGTGATCGACACCATCGCCTCTGGCGGCGCCGAAGACACGCCGCGCTGGCAGCGGATTTATTGGTGCCTGCTGCTGGGCCTGGTCGCCGCGACCCTGTTGCTGGCGGGCGGGCTGGGCGCGCTGCAGGCGGCGACCCTGGCCGCCGCCCTGCCCTTCGTCCTGATCATGATCCTGCTGTCGATAGGCCTGGTGCGCCAGATGAACGCCGACGTCGCGGGCCGCAGCCTCGAGACCGAAGGCGCGCCCCTGGCGCAACAGCTGAAACGCATCCTGGCCCCGGCCAGCCGCAACGACATCGACGATGAGATCGAGCGCCACGGCCTGCCCGCGCTGGAAACGGTTCACGCCGCCATGGAGGCCGAGGCGGCGGAGTCCGAGATCGGGCGTGACGACGGCGTCGCCTGGCTGACGGTCAAGCAGGGCGAGCGCACCTTCATCTATCGCCTGGGCGCCCGCTCGCGTCCGCGTCCCGCCGTGACCCAGCGCGAGACGCCCGAAGGCCGCCGCCTGCTGGAATGGCGACTGACCGCCCAGACCGGCCAAGGCGAACGCCCCCACGACATCACCGGCTTCACCCGCGACCAGATCGTCGCCGACGTGCTGGAAAAGCTGCAACGCTGGCGACTGGCCTAAGGACCTCAGGTCCTTGGGATGATGCGCGGCGCGGGCTCGTCCTTCCACCACAGTTGCATGGCGCCGTCCTTGAAGCCGATGCGCAGGACGTCGAGACCCTCGACCGCAAACAGGCCGTCTGCGGTCAGCGCTTGCAGCTTGCGCGGCGCGGGCCACAGCGGGTGGCCGGGCCGGGCGACGACCAGGGCGCCGTCCTGCATCGTGACCACGTAGTTGCGATAGGCGCCGGGCGCGGATTGCAGCAGGGCGGCGTCGGTCACGGGCGGGTTCAGGCGCGCCTCGACCGCAGTCAGGGCCCAGGCGTAGTCCGTCTTGGCGGCGTCGGACGTCGTCGTCGACAGCAAGCCGCGCAGGGCCTCGGCCTGGGCGGCGTCCAGCGCCTGGACGGAGGAAGTCGGGGTGTCCGGCGCCACGCCGACGCCCTCCCAGTTGCCGCCGCTGACCGCGTGAACGGGCCGGCCGACCGACAGGCTGAGCATAAAGCCCGGCGCGATGGGGAAGAAGTCATTGGTGTTGGCGGCGCCCGCCGTCTTGGCTCCCACCAGCCGGCCGAGTTTGAACTGCTGCACGTCATAAGCGAAGGATTCCGCCGCAGAGGCCGAGGCCTGGTCGATCAGCACATACAGGGGCGTACCGGTCAGTCGCCCGGCGGGCAGATTGTCGAGCGCGCGCGTCTGCACGGGCTCCTGCCCGGCCTTCAGGAAGGTGATTTCCAGCGTCCCGGCCTTTAGGAAGTGGCTGACCAGATACTGGACCGCCTCGGACGCTCCGCCGCTATTTCCCCGCAGGTCGATTATGACCGCGTCGCCGCCCTTCAGGAACCGCATGGCGTCGTCATAGGCGCGGCCCGTTTCGTCCGAGACCCAATAGCAGGCGTCGATCTTCAGATAGCGGACGTTGCCGGGCAGGATTTCCAAGGCGCTGAGACCGTGGTTGTCGCGACGGGCGGCGGCGGCGTCGATCTCTGAAAGGGCTTGGGTCGCGTCGGCGCCGGCCGAGGCGGCGGCGAAGCGATCAGGCGCATATTCCAGATAGACGTGACCGTCCTGGCTGGCGTCGCGCAGGTCGCCGCTGATCAGCCCCGCCAATTCCTTTGGCGAGGACACCTCATAGCGCCCGGAGGCCTGGGCGGCGTCGAGCCGGGCGAGGATCGCCGGCGCCCGGTCGGGAAAGACGTAGGAGGACTGAACCGCCTGTCGGATCGCGCTCAGGACCGCCGCCCGCTGGGCTGCGGACAGTTCGGTTTGGGCGGCGGCCGCGACGGGCTGCCGGGCCTGGGCATGAGCGACGCCTTGGCCGCCCATCAGGGCGAGCGCCATCGCAGCGGCGGAAAGCAGCTTGGAACGCATGATAGATTCCGTTGGAGAGGTTAAGGGTTTAGGGCGCGGACTGCGTTTTTGCAGCCGCCTGTATGCGTTGGCGGAAGGGTTGATCCGTCAGGGCGGCGATGGCCTCCTTGACCACGCCGGAGAGGGGCGCCGACAGCTCTTGGTCCAGCGTCTCGGCCGCCTGGTTCACCGCCGACCATTGACGTTGCAGACGCGGGATCATCGCTTCGGTCTTGGCGGTCAGCATCACGATCCGCTCGCGCGCGTCGGCGCCGGGCTTCAGCAGAACCAGCTCGTCCTTGACCATCTGGGTCACGGTTTGGCTGACGGCCGAATGGCTGATGCCGATCTGCTGCGCGATGGTCTTGATCGACTGCCCGCCGTCGCGCATCAGAACGCGCAGGATCGGCGTGTAGCGGGGACGCCAATGCAGGCCAGAGGCCGCATAGGCCGCCTCGACCTCTCCGTCCAGAAGATCGATCAGATGGCGCAAGAGCGTTCCGAGGGTGGGCGATGCAGACAACATGAGGACTTATATATATAAGTGCTTATATTTATCGTCAATCTCCTTTTGTCAGCAGCGCTTGGCCTTGGGCTGGCGGGGCGCTAGCGTCCGGCGGTCTTCGCTGGAGTTCGCCATGTCCCTTCGTTTGTCGCGCCGCACCCTGTTCGCTTCCGGAGGCGCGGTGGCGCTGGCGGCGGGGCCGGTGCTCGCCCAAACGACAGCTCAGAGCGCGCCGGCGAACGATGATGCGTCGCTGGCGGCGGCGGTGGACGCCTATGTGGCCAAGTGCATGGCGGCCTGGCCGGATCAGCCGGCGCTGGGCGTCGCGGTGGTCAAGGACGGGGCGACCGTTCTGGCGCGCGGTTATGGCGTCAAGGTTCAGGGCAAGCCCGCGCGGGCCGATGAGCACACCCTGTTCGCCATCGCCTCCAACACCAAGAATGTCACCGCCGCCGCCCTGGCCATCCTGGTCGACGAGGGCAAGGTGAAGTGGGACGCGCCAGTTCGGACCTATCTGCCCGGCTTCACCCTGTCCGATCCCTATATCGGCGCGCACATCACGGTGCGCGATACGCTGAGCCACCGGGCCGGATTCGGTCTGGGCGCCGGCGACCTGCTGTTCTGGCCCAACTCGGACCGCACCCGCGCCGAGGTGCTGGCCCAGGCCGCCTTCGTGCCGATCGAGGACGGATTCCGGGCGCGCTACCACTACTGCAACCTGATGTTCGTGGTGGCAGGCGCGGTGCTTGAGGCCGTGTCGGGGATGAGCTGGGAGGCCTTCATCCAGACGCGCATCCTGGACAAGGTCGGGATGACCGAAACCGTGCCGCTGGCGCGTCTGGCCGATGCGTCCAGGTCCGCCCTGCCCCACGGCCGGGTCGGGCCGCCGCTGCGCTATCAAGGCGCGATGACCCAGATCGCCAAGTCCATCGTCGAGGTGTGGAACTGGGATTCGGCGGCGGCGGCAGGCGGCATCTGCACCACCCCGACCGACTGGGCCAAATGGATCGCCTTGCGGCTGAACGACGGCAAGCTGCCCGACGGGACGCGGCTGTATTCTGAGGATGCGGCGCGCGAGATGTATCGCCCCAACATCATCGTTGGATCCTCGGCCGGACCAACGGCGGAACTGCCCAACCGATCCATCGCCTCGACCTACGCCATGGGTCTGCAGGTTCAGGACTATCGCGGCGAGCGGATCGCCAGCCACGGCGGCGGCTCGCCCGGCGGGATTTCCGCCACGGTGCTGATCCCCGGCCGCAAGACCGGCTTTAGCGTCTTCTCCAACGCCGAGGAGAGCTTCCTGCTGCGCGCCTTGAGGTCTGGCATCACCGACATCTGCATGGGCAAGGTCGATGTGGACTGGATCGCGGACTCCAAGACGCTGGAGGTCGAGGGCAATGCAAAATCCATCGCCGCCGCGGCCGATATCGACGCCAAACAGGCGGCGGGCGCGCCCCCGTCCATGCCGCTGGACGCCTACGCCGGGACCTGGCGTGATCCGTGGTACGGCGACATCGTCATTGCGCCCAAGACCGAGGGGCGCGGTCGCAATCGCAAGAGCGGCCTGTGGCTGAGTTTCACCCACACGCCCGCCCTGCAAGGCTGGCTGGAGCCGTATGACGGCGAGACCTTCCGCACACGTTTCCCGGACAAGCGCGAGGAGGACGCCTTCGTCACCTTCTCGATCCTGACCGCCAAGCCGGCGACCGCGACGGTGAAGGGGGTCAGCCCCGACATCGACTTCAGCTATGACTATCAGGACCTGAGACTGACGCGGGTTTGACCTCGGACGACCCTGTGACCCAGGGTCGCAAACCGGAACAGCCCCGGCGTCCTGACGCTGTCTTCCCATCAATCGAAAGGGAGACCGTCATGTCAAAGACCCCAAACCCGCGCGCGCTGGATCGCGATGAGGCGGATATGGTCGAACAGACGAAGGCGCTGGCCGAGCGTTCGCCGGCGGAGCTGCGAGATCTGATCGGGCGGCTGCGCGCGCGGCGCGATCGGGTTCAGCGCCAGATCCGGACGCGCGTTCGTGCGGGAAAGAGCGGCCCGGATGCGGGCGCGCGTGAAAAGAAGGCGCTGCTGACCGAGGCCATCGCCCGCGTCGCCAATGAGATGGACCGGCGCAAATCCGGCTCTAAATCCGGCGGGGCATCCGCGACGGCGACCGACAATCTGCGCGAGGCCGTCCGTCGCAAGGCCGAAAGCCCGAGCTGGACCGGGCCGGAGGATCGCACCGCCGATCTGGGACCCAGCGAAACGCCGAACACCAAGATCGCCCCGTCAGGCGCGCTTCACGCCGAGGGCATGCGCGCCGCGATCGCCCGCTCGACCGGCGCGCGCTAGCCGGTGATCTCCAGCAGCTCCAGCTTGGCCTCTTGCTTGGGCCACGGCAGGACCAGGCGCCAGCGGTTCTGGCCGATGCGTTCGATGACGCCGACCTGATCGCGTTCGGCCTTGTCGCCATAGGCGGGGAAGGTCTTCTCGTCGGCGCCCCAGGCCTGGGCGCCGACATAGACGGCGCGGCGGTCGGTGTCGGGATAGATCAGGCCGCGCGTGCGCTGCGATCCCGTCGTCTTGGTCAGGACCAGATCGCCGCCGGGCGTCAGCGCGACCGAACAGGCGAACCAGGGATATTCCACATAGGCCAGTCCCTGGCCCTCGACACGGCGACCCATCTTGATGGTGCGGCAGCGATAGGTTCCGGGGCCGGGTTGGTTGCGGCCCGTCTGGGCGGCGTTGGGATCGGCGAGCGGCCCCAGAGCCTCGACCTGACGCGAGAAGCCGCCGTCTTCGGCCTCGGCGCGGGCCATGCGCCAAGCCTGATCCAGCCGGCCAAGTAGGCTGGCGTCGGCGGCCTTCGCGACCTGACGCCAGTCGTCGGTTCCGCCCTGCATGCCGCCTGCGGGCGTCGCGGGCTGCTGCGGCGTTGTTCCTGAAGCGGGCGTGGCGGGATCGGCCGGAGAGGCGTGGGCCGCCGGAGAAGCGGGAGCGGCCGGCGTCGCGGGAGAAGCCGGGCTTGCGGGACGGTCGTCGCCACAGGCCGCCAGGGCTGTCGTGGTCATCAGGGCCAGAACGGCCAGAGGGGTGCGGCGCATCAGCGTCTCCATCGGTTGCCCTGACCGAACGTGACAGGGCGCCCGAGGTTCAGGCGAACCTTAGCCGCGCGGCGCCGGGACCAGCTCGATCAGGTCCAGATTCGATTCGGTGTTGGGCCACGGAAGGACCAGCCGCCAGCGCGCCTCGCCGATGCGTTGCAGGATGGCGACCAGATCGCGGTCGGGATTTCGGCCATAGGTGTTGGCGGCGGGCTCCTGCGCCAAGGCCAGTGAGCCGAGCATCACCATATGGCGGTCGTCTTCGGGGAAGAGCAGACCGGAGGGGCGCTGCGAGCCGGTCAGCTTGGAGAACTTCAGGCCTTTCGGCGTCTGTTCGATGCGGCAGGCGAACCAGCCATAGACGACATAGCCCAGCCCGTCCTCGCCCCCCTGGGTACCCAGTTTGACGGTGCGGCAGCGATAGTCGCCGGGCGGCGGGGCGACGCCGGGACGGTCGGCCTTGGGGTCGATCAGATCGCCCAGGCTGTTCAGATCGCCGGAGCCGCGCTGACGCTTGGCCTGTTGCAGGGCCAAGGTCCAGGCGGCGTCGACGCGGCGATAGCGATCCCGGTCGCCGGAGGTGATGACGCCGCGCCAGTCCATCAGCGCGCCCGATGCGCCGGACGGCGGCGGGGGCGGCGGCGGCGGCGTCGAAGCGCAGGCGGCGACGGCGCACACGACGGCCAGCGGCGCCAGACGACGCGTCAGCGAGCGGAACGGGATGAAAGGGGACATCGACGCTTCCCTTGGGGCGACCAGGCGAACTTGAGCCTCTTAGGCCCTCTCGCGACCGTCGGCGTCAACCTCCGGGCCGCCCAGGGCCGTATTCAGGGCCGTATTCAGCGCCGCAGCCAGGGCCGCCAGATCCAGCGGCTTGGCCAGCCAGGCGTCGAAGCCGGCGGCGCGGCCGCGCGCCCGGTCCGGCGCCGAGACGGCCGCCGTCAGCGCCAGGACCGGCACATGGCGCGTCAGGGGGTCGACGTCCAGCCGCGCCTTGACCTCATAGCCGTCCATGTCCGGCAGGCCGATGTCGAGCAGGATGATGTCGGGTCTGAGCGCGCGCGCCAGATCCAGCCCCTCCGGCCCCGTCGTCGCGGCATGCAGGGTCAGGCCCAGCCCGCTCGCCGCCTGGCGCATCAGGGCGATGTTGGCGGGATTGTCCTCGATGTAGAGCACCACCGCCTGACGCGATGACGCCAGACCCGGCGCGGGGGCTGCCGGCAGGCTGAGCGAGAAGACGGCGCCCGCGCCGGGGTTGCGCGCCATAGTCAGGGCGCCGCCCATCCGCTCGGTCAACCGCTGGACCGAGGCGACGCCAAGGGCGGTGCCGCCTCTGGCGTCGCGACCATCCAGCGGGCGGAACGGTCGGTCGTCGCCCGCGCCGGCCGGGATCATCCCGGCGTCATGGATGGCGATGACGATCCGGTCCTCAGCGCGCGACATCTCCATGCGCACCGTGCCTCCGCTGGGCGAATGGCGCAGGGCGTTCTCGACCAATCGGCGCAGGATGCGGCGAATCTGGCCCGGGTCGGCCATGACGCACAGGCCGTGGGCAGGCGGCGGACAGGCCAGCGTCACCCCCGCCTCTCGCGCCTGCGCCTCCAGCCCATCGCAGACCTGGCGCAGCGCCAGACGCAGATCCACGCGGTGCAACGAAGGCGAACCGCCGCCGTCGCCGCTCATGAAGGCTTCAGTTTCCTCGATCACAGCCAACAGGACGCCGGCCGCGGCCTCGATCTGACGCACGAACTGAGCCTGGCGCGCGGTCAGAGGGTCGGCCTGGTCGTTGGCGCGCAGCAACTGGGCGAAGCCCATGATCGTGGTCAGGGGGTTGCGCAGTTCTCGCCCCAGGGCCTGCATGATCTCGTCCCGCGTCCGCAGCTCGGCGGTCAGACGGTCGACCTCGCCCTCGGCCGTCGTCAGGGCGCGGCGCAGGCCTTCGGCCTGCTGGACGGCGCGGGCTTCGAGCCGGGCGTTCTCACGACGCAGGCGCTCGGCGACCCCGTGCGCCTGAAGCCAGAGCCAGATCCCGGCGCAGGTCCCCGCCAGCGCCAGGGACAAGACAAGCAAGACGAAATCCATGACGCCCCTCCGACGCGCCATATTGACGCGTTAGAGTTGCATTCAGGTAAACGTGCCCGCCTAGGTTGTTATCAGTCTTCGCTGGCCGCGGCGGCTTCGGGCTTGCGGCGCGGCGCACGGCGACGCGGGGCCGCCTCGCCTTCGGCCTGCTCGACCGGACCCGACGATGCCGGCGCGCGCGTCAGAAAGCCCGGCAGGGCGGTCGGGGCGTCGCCCTCGTCCGCCGCGACAGCGGCGGCGGTGCGGCGCGGACGGCGTGCGGGCCGTTCGTCGGCGGCCGGCGCCTCGACGCTCGGCGTTTCAGCGACAGGGGCTTCAGCGGTGGGCGCTTCGCTGACGGCTTCGGCGCGCTCGGCCTCGGCATAGGCAGGAGCTACGCCCTCAGCACCGTCTTGGGAGCCGTCCTGATTATCGAAGCGGCGATTACGTTCCTCGCGGCGACGCTCCCAGCGTTCGCGGCGGCTTTCGCGACGACCGCCGCCCTCGCCCTCGGCGCGGACCTCGTCGCCCTCGCGCGGCTCGCGCGGCTCGCGGGGTTCGCGAGACTGCTGACCGTCGCGGTTCTCGTCACGGTCACGATCGCGGTTCTGATCGCGGTCGCGGTCGCGGTTGTCACGATCCCGGTCCCGGTCGCGATTGTAGTCGCGGTCGCGGTTCTGATCGCGGTTCTGGTTCTGCTCGGCGCGTTCGGCGGCCTCTGCGGCCTGACGGTCGGCGGCCTGCTGGGCGGCGACGAAGGCGGCGGCCTGAGCGCCGGATTCGTCCTCGAAGTCGATGTCGAAGCCCTGGTTGGACTGTTCGCGCGCGGCGATGTCCGAGAAGGACCGCTGCGGCTGGAGCGCGCGCAGGACCCGGTAATAGTGCTCGGCGTGCTGCTGATAGTTTTCGGCCAGCACCCGGTCGCCGCTGGAGGCCGCATCGCGGGCCAGCTGCTGATAGCGCTCGTACACCGTCTGGGCGTTGCCCCGGACCTTGATGTTCTCGGGGCCTTGCGAATCCCACGAACGATTCGGATTGGCGTTGTTGGCGTTATTGGCGCCCGCCTTGTTCCGATTGCGTCCGCGCTGACGCTTCATGCCCTTGAAATCTCTCATTCGCGCTACCGTGTGCAGGGGCGGACCAAAGCCTGAAGGCCGGTTCCGTCCGTTTCGTGGTTCCGTCTCGCTCGGGGCCGATCCCCGATTGTCGAACTGTCGGAATGCCTTGTCGCCCGCATGGTGCGCCGGTCCTTTGGGGACCGACCGTCATGGCCGGCTCAAGCCGCGAACAGCCGGGTATGCGCCCGTAAAGCTGCGATTGAGTGGGAGACGGCAGAGACTTAACCCGAGTGGGCGGCCTTTCCAAGCAATATTCGTCAATGCGTCGCACCGAACCCTGCACAGCGCCGCTTTGCCAAGCCCGCCGGCTGGGCTAGGCATGACCTTTGAGACGACGACGAGGCGATCCCATGCGCGTGCTGGTTCTGGGCGGCGACGGTTTTTGCGGCTGGCCCACGGCCCTGCATCTGTCGGCCGAAGGGTGGGACGTGACCATCGTCGACAACCTGAGCCGCCGCAACATCGACAACGAGCTGGAGGTCCAGTCCCTGACGCCGATCCGCACCATGGGCGAGCGGATCAAGGCGTGGAAAGACGTGTCCGGCCGCGACATCGGCTTCGTCAACATGACGGTGGGCAAGGAGTTTGACCGCCTGGTCGCCCTGATCCGCGACCTCGCCCCCGACAGCGTGGTGCATTTCGCCGAGCAGCGGGCCGCCCCCTATTCGATGAAGTCGGCGCGGCACAAGCTGTACACCGTCGACAACAACATCAACGCCACCAACCATCTGCTGGCCGCCATCGTCGAAAGCGGCCTGGACGTTCACCTGGCGCACCTGGGGACAATGGGCGTCTATGGCTACGGCACGGCGGGTCTTCGTATCCCCGAGGGTTATCTGAAGGTGACGGTGGAGACCGACAACGGTCCCGCCGAGCAGGAAATCCTGTTCCCGCCCAATCCTGGCAGCATCTATCACATGACCAAGACGCAGGACGCCCTGCTGTTCCAATTCTATGCCCGCAACGACAATCTGCGCATCACCGACCTGCACCAGGGCATCGTCTGGGGCACCCAGACCGAACAGACCAAACAGGACGAACGACTGATCAACCGCTTCGATTATGACGGCGATTACGGCACGGTGCTGAACCGCTTTCTGATGCAGGCGGCGGTCGGTTATCCGCTGACGGTGCATGGATCGGGCGGCCAGACGCGGGCCTTCATCCATATTCAGGACACGGTGCGCTGCGTCGAGCTGGCGCTAAAGAACCCGCCCAAGCGGGGCGACCGGGTCAAGATCCTGAACCAAATGACCGAGAGCCGCCGCGTGCGCGATCTGGCAGGCATGATCGCCGACAAGACCGGCGCCGAAGTCCACAATGTCGCCAATCCGCGTCAGGAGGCCGACGAGAACGATCTGGTCGTCGCCAACGATCAGTTCCGCGATCTGGGGCTGAAGCCGATCACCCTGGCGCAGGGTCTGATGGACGAGGTGACGGACATCGCCCGCCGCTATGCCGACCGGGCCGATCTGGGTCGGGTGCCGTGCGTCTCCGCCTGGAACCAACGCCGGGCGGAGGCGCTGGAAAATGAGGCGCGACCGGCAGTCAACGCGCCGCCTTCCCAAGTTCTGACGGCCTGAGTTTCGTAATGCCTATCGCCTCCCCTCCCCTCGATCTGCTGGTCTTCGGCGGCGGCTATCTGGGACGGGCGGCGGCGCTGGAGGCCATGAGGCGCGGCGGACGCGCGACCGCCACCTCTCGCGATCCCGAGCGGCGCCGCGCCCTGGCGGCCGACGGGATCATGGCCATCGACCCCAGCGATACGGCGGCCCTGAAGACGGCGCTGGAAGCGGCGACGGCCGTACTGATCACCGCCGCGCCGGACGCCCAAGGCTGTCCCGGTCTGCGGGCCCTGGGGCCGTTGGCGGGCGACGCTTGGCCCGACTGGATCGGTTATGTCTCCTCCACCTCCGTCTACGGCGACCGGGCCGGCGGATGGGTGTTCGAGGACGGGCCGCTGAACGCCGCCAATCTGGAGGGCGCGCGCCGTGTCCGGGCCGAGCGCGATTGGCTGGACGGGGCGCAGGGGATGGGGCTGACGGTCCAGATCTTCCGCCTGCCCGGCTTCTACGGGCCGGGGCGCAGCGTGGTCGAGCGGCTGAGGGAAGGTACGGCCAAACTGGTCAGAAAGCCCGGCCAGGTCTTCAACCGCATCCATGTGGACGACATCGTCTCTGGCCTGTTCGCCTCGATGGCCCGCCCGCGACCGGGCGCCGCTTACAATCTGACCGACGACGAACCGTCGCCCGCCGATGTGGTGATGGAATGGGCGGCGGATCGGATGGGCCTGCCCCGCCCGCCAGAAGTGGACTGGACCGACGACGGCGTCAGCGAGGCGATGCGCCGCTTCTATCTGGATTCCAAGCGCGTCTCGAACGCCTTGGCCAAGGCCGAGCTGGGCTGGCGGCCCGCCTACCCCAGCTGGCGCGAAGGGCTGGCGACGCTGATGGACGCGCCGCCGCCGCTGCGATTGGTGAGCTGACTTTCGTCATCCTCCGGCACGTAGCGACCGGGGGACCCAGCGGCGCCGAAGGCGATGCGTCCGCCACAACGATGTCAGAAGACCTCGTCCGCGGCAGGTTCGCGCTCTCGCGCGCCGCTGGGTCCCGCGGTCTGCGCCGCAAGCGGCTTGCCGGAGGATGACGAAAGAGGAGATCAGAAAGGCAGCAGATTGCGCTGGCGGCTGTAGCTCATGGTGCCGACGTTGGCGCCCAGGCGCAGGCCGACGCCGGTGCGGATGGGGGCCAGGACGATGCCGTCGGCGCGCTGATAGTTCACGCCCAGGCCGGCGACCAGATAGGCCGAGCCCTCGATGCCGGGATAGCGGCGATAGATCATGTCGGGGTGGTACAGGCCATAGACCAGGGTGAAGACGCGGCTGGCGTTGCCGCCCCAGTCCCAGCCCACCGACGCGCCCTGCCAGAACACTTCCTGGGAGGCCGACAGGTCCTTCATGTGCAGGGCGCCGCGACCGTAGCGGGCGCCGACGACCACGGCGCCGGAGCCTTCCTCGCCCGCGATATAGGCGGTCGGGCGGTCGCCCTGATCGGCGAAGACGCGCTCGATCGCGCCGCCCACGACCTCGGCCGCGATGCCCAGCTCGCGCGAGCCGGCCGCCACCAGTTCATCGAAGCTGTAGGCCTGGGCCGTCTGGTCCGAGCGGATCGGATAGTTGGGATCGCGCGGCGGCGCCGAGGCGCAGGCGCCCAGCGACGAGGCGCCGGCGGCGGTGGCGAGGCCCGAAAGGATCAGTTGGCGGCGATGCATGGAGGGCGCTCCGAAAGGCGACGAGAGGACGGCCGGCTGGCGCGCCGGTCTTGGCCTCACCGTCCCCGACCTTTGCGGCAGCCTTGCGGCTTCAAGGTTAACGGGGTCTTACCAGGGCGCGCCGATCAGGCCGCAGCGCGCTTTCGCCGGACCAACAACCAGGCCAGGCCGATCAGGACCGCCAGCATTCCAAAGGCCTTTCCAGCCGTCAAAGGATCCTCGACCACGAAGATCACGAACAAGGTCGTATTGATCGCCAGGGCGACGATGGCCGGCAGGGGGTAGAGCGGCATCTTCCAGGGCCGTTCCAGATTGGGCTCGCGCACCCTCAGCACGATGACGGCGGCGTTCACCAGCACGCTCATCAGCGCCAGCAGCGACGTCGAGAAGGTCAGCAGGGTCTCATAGACCCCGATGGTGGCCAGCAGCCCGCCGGCCAGCACGGTGGCGATCAAGGCCAGACGCGGCGTGCCGTTGGCGGCGACCCGGGTCAGGGCCGAAATCTGATACTCGCGCGCCATGGCGAAGAGGACGCGCGGGAACACCATGACCATCGCATTGATGATCGTCACCAGCGACACCAGCGAGATGGCCGTGACGATGGGGCCGGCGACATCGCCGAACACGCGACCGGCGGCATCCGCCGCGACGAGGTTCGACCCGGCCATCTCGGCCGGCGTCAGGACGTTCAGATAGGCCAGGTTGGCCAGCACATAGATCACCGTCACAACCGCGATGCCCGAAAAGGTGGCGCGCGCGATGGTCCGGCCCGGATCGACGACCTCTTCGCAGAAATAGGAGGCGCTGTTCCAGCCGTAATAGGTGCCCGAGATCGCCCGCAGGGCCATGACGATGCCGCCGAAGGTCAGGGCCGCCGCCGTCGCTGGAGCGATCTCGGTCGCGACGGGCGCGCCACGCGGCGCCAGAAACAGGCCGATGATCAGCACGGTGAACAGGGCCGCCTTGACCGCGCTGCCGATCTCCTGCGACCGACCGCCGACCTTGGTGCCCAGCCATTGCACGCTGCCCACCACGACCACGATCAACAGGGCCAGGACGCCGATCGGCACGCTGGTCGCGACGCCTAGTCGGTGCAGATATTCGCCGAAGACCACGGCGATGAAGGCGATGCCGCCCATATTGCCCAGCCAGTCGCAAACGCCGACGGCGAGGCCGGTCAGCGACCCGAAGGCGCGTCGGGCAAAGATATAGGGGCCGCCCGTCTTGCGGATCGAGGCGGCCAGTTCGACGGTCGACATGGCGTCGATCCAGGCGACCAGACCGGCGACGCACCACAGGGCGATGATGATCGTGGGGTTCTGAACCCCCTCGGCGACCACGCCCGGCGTGCGCAGTATGCCCTGACCGATGACGCCGCCGACCACGACGGCGACGCCGAACGTCACGCCCAGGACACGCAGCAGATGGCCGCGATCCGGTTGGGCCGCCTGAGGTTCCGTCGTCATCGCCAATGTCCCCCGACGCCGCCCGAAAGCGGCGCTGCGCCCCCTCAAGCCCGCAGCTTGCCGCCCTGCTTTTCGACCGCTCCGACGACCTTGGCGGTCAAGGCCTCAATCTCGGCTTCGGTCAGGGTGGCCTCGCGCGGCTGGACCACGACCTCCAGGCCGACGGACTTGAAGCCCTCGTCCACGCCCTTGCCGCGATAGACGTCGAAGACGCGCACGTCGGCGATCAGGGCCTTGTCGGCGGCCGTCGCGGCCCGGACCAGATCGCCCACCGGCTTGGCGTCTTCGACCACAAAGGCGAAGTCGCGGGTCAGGGGCATGAAGGCCGACAGGTCCGCCGAGCCGCGCGCCTTGCCGCTTTTGCCGCGTGGCTCCGGCACATTGTCCAACATGATTTCGAAGGCCAGGATCGGACCGTCAGCGTCCAGCGCCTTCAGAACGCGCGGATGCAGTTCGCCGAACTCGACCATCACATTCTTAGGCCCCAGTTGCAGCCGGGCCGAACGGCCGGGGTGCCACCAGTCGCGGTTCTGGCCCTGGACCAGCTGCAGCGAGGCGACCGGGGCGCCGATCTCTTCCAGCAAAGTGGTCAGGTCGCCCTTGAGCGTGAACAGAGCGTCCTCGCCGGCGCCGGCCCAGTGCCGGGCGGCGTGCGGGGCGACCAGACCGGCGATGACCGTGCGCTGATCCGCCGGACCGTCGCCCAGATAGATGGGGCCGATCTCGAACAGGGCGGCGTCGGCGAAACCGCGCGCGGCGTTCCTCGCCGCCGCCTGGATCAGGTTCGGCAGGGCCGAGGGCCGCATGCAGTCCAGATCGGCCGCGATCGGGTTCTCAAGCACCAACTTGTCGTCGCCGCCGCCGAACAGGGCTGCGGTCGACTGCTTGGTGAAGGACCAGGTGACGGCCTCGGCATAGCCCAAGGCCGCAAGGGCGCGACGCGCGGTGCGGACGCGGGCCTGGCGCGGGCTCAGCACCCCGCCGGCGGGGCGGGCGACCTCGGGCAGGGGCGTATCGGGCAGGCTGTCGAAGCCCTCGATGCGCGCAACCTCTTCTACCAGATCGGCCGGACCTTCGACGTCGCGACGCCACGAGGGCGGGGTGACGATCCAGGGCTCGGCCTGACCGGCCGGCGCGGCCTGAACCAGGAAACCGAGCTGGCCCAGGATGGTGCCGATCCGGTCGTCGGCCAGATCCATGCCGCTGAGGCGCTTCACATAGGCAGGGTCGAAGGCGAAGGGCGCCGGGCTCGCCGGCGGTTCGCCGACGAAGACGATGTCCGACGGCTCGCCGCCGCACAGGTCCAGGATCAGACGCGTGGCCAGTTCCAGACCCGGCGTGACCGAGACCGGATCGACGCCGCGCGCAAACCGGTACTGGGCGTCGGAATGGATGCCCAGCGCACGGCCGGTCTGGGCGATGACCAGCGGGTCGAACCAGGCGCTTTCCAGGAAGACGTCGGTGGTGGTCTCGTCGCAGCCAGTGCTCTCGCCGCCAATGACGCCGCCCAGACCGATGGGCCGCTCGCCCCCGGCGTCGGCGATGACGCAGTCGGCTGCGGACGCGGCATAGGTTTTGCCGTCCAGGGCGATCAGATGTTCGTGCTCGCCGGTTGCGGCCGAAACCTGCCCCGCTCGCACCACGACCTCCGTTCCCGACAGCTTGGCGACGTCATAGACGTGCAGCGGCCGGGCGCGGTCATAGGCGATCAGATTGGTCACATCGACCAGACGGTTGATCGAGCGCAGGCCGATGGCCGTCAGACGCTTCTGCAGCCAGGCCGGCGACGGGCCGTTCTTGACGCCGCGAATGACGCGACCGGCGAAGACCGGGCACATCTCGGGCGCGTCCAGCCGCACGCTGATCGGCGAGGGGAAGCCCCCGCGCACCACGGCGATGTCGAAATGCTTCAGCTTGCCGACGCTGGCGGCGGCCAGATCGCGGGCGATGCCGGCCACGCCCAGCCAGTCGGGCCGGTTCGGCGTGACCTCGAAATCGATGACCGGCTCGGCGCCGAACAGGCCGGCGACCGGCGTGCCGACGGGGATTTCCGGCGGCAGTTCCTGAATGCCGTCGCTCTCGTCCGACAGCTCGAGCTCGGAGGCCGAGCACAGCATGCCGTTCGACACCACGCCGCGCACCGGCTTCTCGACCAAGGTCACGCCCAGACCCGGCACATAGGCGCCGATGGGGGCGTAGATGGTGGTCAGGCCCGCCCGCGCGTTCGGCGCGCCGCAGACGATCTCCTTCATCCCCTCGACCGTCTCGACCTGGCAGACCTGCAGCCGGTCGGCGTTAGGATGCCGCTCGGCCGAGACGATCTTGGCCACGGTGAAGGGCGCCAGTTTGGCGGCGGGGTCGAGCACTTCCTCGACCTCCAGCCCGGCCATGGTCATGGCCTCGGCGATCTGCTGAACATCCGCCTCGGTCTCGAGGTGGTCCTTCAGCCAGGACAGGGTGAACTTCATGCCGTCGGTCCCGCCACCGTCGGAACAGCCGCCAGTTGCTCTAGAATCTCGGCGGCTCCGGTGAAGCCCACATTGTAGAATTCGCAGCCCACGAAGGTGCAGTCATGCATCGGGATGGTGCCCAGCGCCTTGTCCCCCATCGGCTGGAGCAGAAGATTTTTCATACCGCCGCGGGAGTCGCCGAAGTTCGTCTCATCGAACGTCGTGCCGGGTCCGACCAGAACGATCGCCGGGCCATCCAGCCGGCAACCGGTGAAGGTGCGCCCCACGACCGCGCCCTTGTCACGGCAATGCTGATACAGATCGTGCAGGTTCAGATCGACGTTCTCGAACGTGGTCTGGGTCAGGTCGCGCGCAAGATTGACGGGACGGTTGATCGGAAGCCGGCTCATGCTTGCACCGCCCGTGCGCTGAGAAGGTCGGCCTCGATCTGCTCAAGCAGATCCGGCGCGCCGGTGAAGCCGACCTGAACGAAGCGGCAGCGGACGAAGCGGCAGTTGGAAATGCCCACGACGCCCGCGATCATATCGCCCATCGGCTGAAGCAGCAGGGTGCGGGGGTTGGTCGCCACGCCCATGTTGCAGCTATCGAACGTCGTGCCGTTCATGACCGCCATGACAGCCGGCCCCTCGATCAGACAGTTCGTGAACGTCTTGTCCTCGATGAACGTCTTGCCGGCGTTCATGTGATGAACGGCCAACGACGGCAGCCAGACGGCTTCCTTTTCGAAGGTCGTGCGGGAAACCAGTTCTCGGCCGAACTTTTCTTCGGCCGACATCGGCGTTTCAGTTTGATCGGTCATCTTGAAACTCGTTCAGCTCAGGCCCGAGGCCGGGTTGGGGGCGGCGAAGGCCGAGAAGCCGTAGTGGGACAGCCAGCGGGTGTCGGCGTCGAACATGGGGCGCAAGTCGGGCACGCCGTATTTCAGCATGGCCAGCCGATCTACCCCCATGCCGAAGGCGAAGCCCTGATATTCGTCCGGGTCGATGCCGCAGTTCCTGAGCACATTGGGATGCACCATCCCGCAGCCCAGGATCTCCAGCCAGTCGTCGCCGGTGTTGAACACCAGTTTCCCGCCCGAACGGTCGCAGCGGATGTCCATTTCGGCCGAGGGCTCGGTGAAGGGGAAGTGGTGCGGACGGAACCGCGCCTGGACCAAGTCCAGCTCGAAGAAGCGGGCGATGAAGGTCTGCAGCGTGGTCTTCAGGTGGCCCATGTGGATGTCGCGGTCGATCACCAGACCCTCGATCTGGTGGAACATCGGCGTGTGGGTGGCGTCGGAGTCCTTGCGGAAGGTCCGGCCGGGCGCAACGATGCGGATCGGCGGCTTCTGGCTCATCATGGTGCGGACCTGCACCGGGCTGGTGTGGGTGCGCAGCACCTTGCGCTCGCCCGTCTCGGGGTCCGGCTTCAGGAAGAAGGTGTCGTGCATTTCCCGCGCCGGATGTTTGGGCGGGAAGTTCAGGGCGGTGAAGTTGTGGAAGTCGTCCTCGATGTCGGGACCTTCGGCCACGGCGAAGCCCATCTCGGCGAACAGGGCGATCATCTCGTCCATCACCTGCATGGTGGGATGAACCCCGCCCTTCCTGCGCGGACGCGCCGGCAGGGTCAGGTCGATGCGTTCCGACAGAAGGCGGGCGTCTAGTTCGGCGGCTTCCAGCGCGGTCTTCTTCGCGGCGATGGCGGCGGCGACGCGGTCACGCAGACCGTTGATCATCGGCCCCTGTTCGCGGCGTTCGTCGGGGCTCATGGCGCCCATGCCCTTCAGCAGGCCGGAGACGGAGCCGGACTTGCCCAGGGCGGCGACGCGCACCTCTTCCAGGGCGGCGACGGTTTCCGCGCCGCCAATGGCGTTGATCAGGTCGAGTTCGAGTGTGGCGAGATCGGTCATTTGCGCTGTGCCTTAGCGTTCTCGCGCGCGTTCGTCACCCTTCAAGGGGCCGATGCGATGGCCTGAAGTTCCGACGCCGGCGCCTTGTTGGCCGCAACGATCCAGGCGGGCGGTTCCGGCTCCCAGCGGATGGGCCGGCCGTCGGTCTGCATCCAGCGATGCAGCCAGGAGATTCCGTTGGCGCGGACATAGGTGTCAGGGTGCTGATAGATCGGATCGGCCAGCGCCTCTTCCAGCGGCACGAAGCGATAGCCGCGCGCCAGATAAAGGGCGTGGATCTGCGGATACCAGGCCTGGTTCAGGGTGTTGGCGTGCAGCAGCAGCACCTGCGCCGGTTCACGCCCGCCCGCCACCTCGGCGCTGTAGGGTTCGAAGAAATCCAGCACCGTCGCCATATGCGCCACATAGGCCTGACCGATGCGCTGCATCAGCGCCTGATCGCCGATCTGCTCGGCCTTGCGATAGACGTCGGCGAACATCCAGTCGTTGTTGTCGAGGGTCACAGGCGCGACCGTATAGCCGCGCTGGGCCAGGCCGGCGGCGATGGCGTCGTGCTTCGCCTGCGTCTCGCCGGTGAACAGATAGGGGTGGCGGAACCAACGCAGGGTCTTGCCGCGCGCCTCAAGCGCCTGCCGAACGATCGGCGCCCCGGCGTCCACGTCGGCCAGATAGGCCTCAACCGTCGTCGCGTGGATGTTCAGATGGGTGTTGGTGTGGTTGCCCAGGTCCAGACCAGCGTCCAGCCAGACGTTCAGCACGCGCGGCAGGATCGTGGCGCGCTCGGCCTCGCACACCTTGCCCGCGTTGACGAAGGCTGTGCCGTGCGTATCCAGCGGCTTCAGCATGGCGACGAAATCCTGGGTGATCGTCATCAGGCGGGCCGGATCGCACAGGGTCGCCGCATCGGTCTGGAACGGCAGGTCGTCGAAGGTCACGGCGACGCGTCGGTCCTGCGCGGCGGCGGGAGTGACAAGAACGAGGGCGGCAACCAGGCCGCAGATCAAGGTGCGCATCATGCGGCAAGGCTATCGAAGCCGCGGCCGCGAGGGAATATGCGGCGCGACAGCGACTTTCCATCCGCCCACGGATCGACTGTCGAAAACCCGCCGCGAAAGGTTCATGAACGGCAAAGCTGGCGTTAAATATCACCGTCTAATCAGGCCTCCGGACTAGCGAGGACCTTGATGCCGCTGATCGGTGATTTCGTCGACTTGATCGCGCCCGTGGCGCCATCCACGCCGGGCGCAGATGTGTTCGAGCGCTTCCAGACCGAGCCGAACACCCTGGCCCTGGCTGTCGTCGACGACGATGGCCGACCCCTCGGCATCATTGAACGCAACGCCTTCACCCTGAGGATGGCGGCCGAGTTCGGACGCGCCCTGTATGCCCGCAGGCCCGCCGAAAGCCTGATGGACCGCAATGCGCCGGTGGCGGAAGCGGCGACCAGCGCCGAGGCCTTCTTCCAGGCTTACGGGGCCGCCGAACTGGGCGCCCTGCTGACCGGCTTCATCGTGGTGGCGGGCGGCCGCTACGTCGGCGTCGGCACAGCGTTGCAGGTGGTTCAGGCGGGCGCGGCCCTGCACCGCCAGCGGGCCGAGGAAATGAGCGCCCTGGCCCGCGACCTGGCGCTGGCCGAGGCCGAGGCCGTCGCCTCCAGCCGGGCCAAGTCCGAGTTTCTGGCGGTGATGAGCCACGAGATCCGCACGCCCCTGAACGGGGTGCTGGGCGTCGCGGCCCTGATGGACAAGAAGCTGGAGCAGGAAGAGCTGCGCCCCTACGTCCGCACCGTGATCGATTCGGGCCAGAGCCTGCTACGGCTGCTGACCGACGCGCTGGACATGTCACGCGCCTCGGCCGGCATGCTGACGCTGGAGGAAGAGCCGCTGGACCTGTCGGCCGTCGCCTTCGACATCGACGCCCTGTGGCGCGCGCGGGCCGACGAGAAATCGCTCGGTCTGACCATCCGCACAGACCTGGCCGTTCCCTGCGTTCAGGCCGACGGGATGCGGCTGAAGCAGCTGTTGAACAACCTGATCGGCAATGCGCTGAAGTTCACCCTGAAAGGCGAGGTCGTCGCCCTGATCGAAAGCCACGCCGACGGCGAGGTGATCTTCACCGTGGACGACAGCGGCCCCGGCGTGCCCGAGGCGGCGGCCGCGACCATCTTTGATCCCTTCAACACCGGAAAGGCCGGGCGTGAGGGCGCGGGCGCGGGCCTGGGCCTGGCCATCTGCCGACAGATCGCCGAACGGATGGGCGGCGCGATCTCGCTGGGCGCCTCGCCCCAGGGCGGCGCGCGCTTTCAGGTGCGCCTGCCGTTGCGCGTCGCGACCGAGAGCGCGGCGCCCGCCCCCGCCATGGCCGAGCCGACCCCGCACGACACCCTGCATGTGCTGGTGGTGGACGACAACGCCACCAACCGCTTCGTCGCCGGCAAGCTGCTGGAGACGTTCGGCTGCACCTGCGAGATGGCCGAGAACGGGCGGGAGGCGGTGGACGCCGTAATGGCCCGTCCGTTCGACCTGGCCCTGATGGACATCAAGATGCCGGTGATGGACGGGGTCGCCGCGACGCGGGCTATCCGCGCCCTGCCCGATCCGGCCGGCGCCCTGCCGATCCTGGCCCTGACGGCGAACGCCGACGAGCGCGACGAGCTGGACTATATCGCCGCCGGCATGAACGGCGTGGCGCAAAAGCCGATCCAGCCCGACGCCCTGCTGAACGCCATCCGCATGGTGCTGGCGCAGAGCCAGGCATCGCAGGTCCTCAAGGCAGCCTGAAGCGAAGAACGCCCGCCCCGGAAACCGGAGCGGGCGTCATTCTTGTTGCGCTACGCTCGCGACGCGATCGCTCGCGGCTTGAGCGCGGCCCTTAAGCCAGGGCGGCGCGGACCTTGTCGGCGACGGCCTTGAAGCCGGTCGCGTCAGCGGCGATCGCGGCCAGAACCTTGCGGTCCAGTTCGATGCCGGCCTTGTTCAGGCCGTTGATGAACTGGCTGTAGGTGAAGCCTTCCAGACGGGCGGCGGCGTTGATGCGCTGAATCCACAGGGCGCGGAAGTTGCGCTTCTTGGCGCGACGGTCGCGATAGGCGTATTGCCCGGCGCGGTCGACGGCGGCCTTGGCCGTACGGATGGTATTCTTGCGGCGGCCGGAGAAGCCCTTGGCCTGCTCCAGAACCTTCTTGTGCTTGGCGTGCGAGGTTACGCCACGTTTAACGCGAGCCATGATGTTTTTCCCTTCGGGAAGTCCCTATCGCGCGCCGCGCGGCGGCTTGCTGCTTGAGGGACTGTGGTTCAAATTCAGTGCGAAAAGATCGTCTGCGTGCAGTGCGCCGATCAGGCGTACGGCATGTAGGATTTGATCTTCTTGGCGTCGGCGTCGGCCATGACCGAGGTGCCGCGGTTCTGGCGGATGTATTTCGAGTTGTGGCTGATCAAGCGGTGACGCTTGCCCGCAACGCCGGCCTTAACCTTGCCAGTGGCCGTGAATTTGAAGCGCTTCTTGGCGCCCGACTTCGTCTTCAGTTTCGGCATTTCAGTCTCCTTTTTGGAGGGCGACCGTCCCTTGGACTGCTTGAGCCCGTGGGAGGTATCTCTCCAGAGTTTAAGAACCGCCCAGGCATGCCTGTTCGCCTGGCGGTTCGGTACGCGAAGGCGCGGCTTCTACGTGAAGAGCGCCGCCATTGCAAGACGAGTCAGGCCGGGGCTTTGACGCCGCCCTCGCTGCTGCGAATGACGCGTCCAGCGTTGATCGCCATCAGGGCCGCCGGGAGGGTCAGCAGCGCCCCGATCACGAAGGGCCAGTCATGCCCCAGCCCCGAGAACAGCGCGCCCGCGATCATCGGCCCGAAGATGCGCGCCACCGAGCTGGAGGCCATGTTCAGGCCCAGCATGGCCCCCTGCCGATCCGGCGGCGAGGCGCGGCTGATCATGGCCGAGATGTTGGGCATGGCCAGCGACATGCCGCACGCGCCGATCGCCATCACGATCGGGATGATCCAGCCCTGGACGACCGGGATCGTCAGCGGGCCCAGCTCGAGCCGCGTCGCGGGAAACCACGCGACCGGCGCCAGCACCTGCAACACCAGCGAGGTTCCAAACAGCAGCATGCCGGTGGCCAGCACGCGCGATTCGCCGAACCGCCGCGCCAGCCGCCCGGCGAAGAACCCCTGGTTCAGCGTCGAGACGATGCCCACGATCATGAAGCTGAGCCCCACCTCGCGCGCCCCCCAATGATAGCGGCTCTCGGACCACAGGCCGAACACGCTCTCCATCGCCGAAAACCCGGCCATATAGATCAGGGTCACGACCAGCACGCGCGACACCACCGCGTTGTCGCGCGCCGCCTTCAGCCCCGCCAGGAAGGCTGGCCGTGGGGCGGCGGGATCGGCCTTGGCCCGGCTCTCCCGCAGGAAGACGACGACGCCGACCGCCGCGACCGCCGCCAACGCCGCCGCCAGGAAGATCGGCAGCTGATAGCCCAGCCGCCCCAGTTGCGGCTGCGTCAGCAATCCGCCCAGCCATGGCCCGACGATGAAGCCCAGGCCGAACGCGGCGCCGATCAGACCCATCCGCCCGGCCCTCTGCTCGGGCGGGGTCACATCGGCCACATACCCCTGAACCGTCGAGATATTGCCCGCGCCCAGGCCGGTGAACAGCCTGACCGCGATCGCCAGCCAGATGTTGGGCACGAAGGCCAGCATCAGATAGCCCAGCGCATTGGCGATCAGGGTCATCAACAGCACGGGCTTTCGTCCGATCCGGTCCGACAGCCGCCCCCAGAACGGCTCGGCGAAGAACTGCCCCAGCGAATAGGCCGAGAACATCAACGTGATCTGCCATGCCTCGGCCTTCAGGCTCTGGGCGAAGAACGGCAGCAACGGCACCACCAGCCCGAACCCGACCAGGTTGATGAACACCGTCGCAAACAGCACAGCCAGCGCCGGTGTTTTCAGCTTGGGCGGTTGGGTGCGCGCAGCGACCGTATCGGCGTTCGTCATCGCCTACGCTTAGCCGTTTCTCCAGCAAAGAAAAACGCCCCGGTCGCGGGACCAAGGCGTTTGGTTTTCAGCGATGGATTGCGATCAGCGCGGAGCCAGGATCATGATCATCTGGCGGCCTTCCATCTTGGGCGCGAACTCGACCTTGGCGATTTCGTCGAAGTCGGCCTGGACCTTGTTCAGCAACTTCATGCCCAGTTCGGGGTGCGCCATTTCGCGGCCGCGGAAGCGCAGGGTGACCTTGACCTTGTCGCCCTCGTCGAAGAAGCGGTGCATGGCCTTGGCCTTCACCTCGTAGTCGTGGGTGTCGATGTTCGGACGGAGTTTGATCTCCTTCAGCTCGACGACCTTCTGGCGCTTACGCTGCTCGGCCTTCTTCTTCTGCTCCTGGAAACGGTGCTTGCCGTAATCGAGGATCTTGGCCACCGGCGGCTCGGAGGTGGAGACGATCTCGACCAGGTCCATCCCGGCTTCCTCGGCGGCTTCCAGAGCGGCGGAAGTGGGCATGACGCCCTGTTTTTCGCCGTTCTGGTCGATGAGCAGAACGCGAGGCGCGCGGATATCCTGGTTCATACGCGGCCCGTCTTTCACGGGTGGCGCTTGCATGGGACGGCGAATGGGCGTCGTTTCCTTATGTGGTCAGAGAAGGCGTATGTCGTGATGAGCGAATGCACGCGGCGATCGCCACGTTCCCCTCAAGGCCGGCAATATGCTCCGCGAGCCCCGATTTTTCAAGGGTTCGCAGGCGTTTCGCCGATATAGGCGTCATGTAGCGCCAACACTGCGTCGAAGACGTGATCCACCGTGAGATCCTCGATCGGCGCGAACTGGCCGCGGGTCTCGTTGGACGCTGCGGTTCGCGTCTTGGGGCCCCACGGTCCATACAGCCACCACTCCGTCGGACCGAACAGGCCCAGGGTCGGACGGCCCAGCGCGGCCGAGACGTGCATCAGGCCGGAGTCGTTGCCGACGAACAGATCGGCCCGATCAATGGCGGCGGCAGAGGCCATGATGTCGCCCTTGCCGACAAAATCGATTCCACGCGGCCCTGCAGCTTCCAAGGCCGGGGTCGCGGGCGGCCGGTCGCCCGATCCGCCCACCGGCATAAAGCGCCAGCCATCAAAGCGCGGCTCGGCCTTCAGCTTTTCGACCAGCGCGCCCCAGCGATCGGCGGGCCAGCTCTTGCCCGGTTGGTGCGCGATGGGCGCAAGCGCAATGATCCGACCGGGACCGGCGCCGCCCGCCAACTGCGGATCGATCACGGCTGCGGCCTCGGCCCGCCCCTGATCGTCCAGGAAGATTTCGGGATCCAGCGGCGTCGGCGACCCCATCAGGCGCGACACCATCTCGACCTTGCGCAGGCCCGTCTCCCACGAGCGGTTATAGACGATGCGCCGCTTCGCCGGGATCAGATAGCTTAGCGCCGAACCCCGGATGTCGATCACCAGGTCCCAGCGCGTACCGACGACCTGTTTCCACAGATCGACCCAGTGTCCGGCCAGCTTCTTCTTATCCAGCACGATGGTGCGCACGACGCCGGGCGCATTGCGGAAGAAGGGCGCGGGCGGCCGCCCGCAGGCGACGGTGATCTCGCCCCCCGGGACCTGACGCGCGATCTCGCGGATCACGCCCGACGAGATGACGCAGTCGCCGATGCGGTTGGAGGTGACGAACAAGACCTGGGGTGCGGACATGGGTCTGTGTTCCGCCATCGCGCGTCGAGGTCAAGGGTGACGGCGGCGGAAAGTCCGGGCAGAACGGCGCCATGAGCGACATCCAGCACCTGTCCCGCCCCGACGGCGAAACCTTGGCCTTCAGGCGCGTCGAAGGCGACGGACCGACCGTGATCTGGGTCGGCGGTTTCCGCTCGGACATGGAGGGGACCAAGGCCCTGGCCCTGGACGTCGCCGCGCGCGAACGCGGCTGGAACTTCGTCCGCTACGACCATTTCGCCCATGGCGAGTCTTCCGGCGACTGGAGACAGGCCACCATCGGCCGCTGGCGCGAGGACGCCGTCGCCCTGATCGACAGACTGTCCGGCCCGGTCATTCCGGTGGGTTCCTCGATGGGCGGCTGGGTCTCGCTGCTGGCGACCCTGGCGCGGCCGGACCGGATCAAGGGGCTGGTGCTGGTCAATCCGGCCCAGGACTTCACCGAACGGCTGATGTGGCCCGGCCTGGGGGACCAAGAACGCCAGGCCATCCTGCGCGAGGGCGAAACCCTGATCGTCGAGGAGGGTCTGGGCGAATATGTCCTGACGCGGCGCATGTTCGAAGAGGCGCGCGATTGGCTGCTGCTGGACGGCGCGATCGAAATCGCCGCGCCGGTTCATGTCCTGCAAGGGCG
Source organism: Brevundimonas sp. KM4 (assembly GCF_000964075.1). Classification (NCBI taxonomy): domain Bacteria; kingdom Pseudomonadati; phylum Pseudomonadota; class Alphaproteobacteria; order Caulobacterales; family Caulobacteraceae; genus Brevundimonas; species Brevundimonas sp. KM4. Next base: position 45,354 of record NZ_JZRG01000015.1, read on the forward strand.
CGCCGACGACGTCGTGCCGTGGCGACATCAGGTCGAACTGGTCGAACGTCTGACGGGCGGCGACGTGCGGCTGGACCTGATCGACGGCGGCGATCACCGGCTTTCGACGCCGGCGGACCTCGACCGACTGGTCGCGGCGGTCGAGGCGATGCGTCTCTGAATTTCCGCTCATCCCCGCGAAAGCGGGGACCCAGCGCTTTGGGCGCTCAGGCGCCGCCAGGGATCCGCGCTCGATGGCCAGCACGGTGATGCAAAAGAACTGGGTCCCCGCTTTCGCGGGGATGAGCGGATTGTTTAACGCGCCCCCGTCAGCGCCCCGTACAGGTCTGTGCGGCGATCGCGGAAGAAGCCCCAGGCCGCGCGGTATTTGTCCAGTTCGTCCAGATCGAAGCGGTGCACCAGCACCCCCTCCTCCTCGGCGCCCAGTTGCTCGACCAGTTCGCCCTGCTGATCGGCGATGAAGGAATGGCCGTAAAAGGTCTGGCCGACCTCGGTCACGCGCTCATGACCGATCCGGTTGGCGCCGACGACCGGCACGGCGTTCGACACCGCATGGCCCTGCATGGCCCGCCGCCACGGCTCGGCCGTATGCAGGGTCGCATCGTGCGGCTCGGTGCCGATGGCGGTCGGATACATCAGCACATCGGCGCCCATCAGCATCATCGCCCGCGCCGCTTCCGGGAACCACTGGTCCCAGCAGATGCCGACCCCGACCCTGCCGAAACGCGTCTTCCAGACCTTGAAGCCGGTGTCGCCCGGCCGGAAATAGTATTTTTCCTGATAGCCGGGGCCGTCGGGGATGTGGCTCTTCCTATAGACGCCCAGCGCCTCGCCGTCGGCGTCCAGCATGACCAGCGAGTTGTAATATTGCGGCCCGTCCTTCTCGAAGATGGAGACCGGAATGGCCACGCCCAGTTCCTTAGCCACCGGCGCCATGGCCACAACACACGGATGGTCGCGCCACTCATAAGCCTGGGTGAACCAGTGCTCTTCCTGCGACACGCAGAAATAGGGCCCCTGGAACAGCTCCGACGGCAGGATCACCTGCGCGCCCCGCCCCGCCGCCTCGCGCACGAAGGCGATGGTCTTCTTGATATTCGCCTGCATGTCCTCGCCATACGAGGTCTGGATACCGGCGACGGTGATGTTGCGGATCATGCGGGCTCCTGCTGTGAGATGCAGTGGAACGAGCCGCCGCCGGTCAGGATGGCGTTGGACGGCAGCGGGATGATCTCGCGATCGGGGAAGGCGTCCTTCAAAGCCTGACAGGCCATGTCGGCGGCGCGCGCATCGCCATAGGTGGGCACGATCACCGCGCCGTTGGCGATCAGGAAGTTCATGTGGCTGGCCGGGATCGGGCGTTCGTCCTCGTCCAGCACCAGGCCTGGCGACGGGATGCGCACGACCTTCAGCCGACGGCCCGCCGCATCGGTCACGGCGGCCAGACCGCGCGCCGTCGCGTCATAGACGTCGGCGTTGACGTCGTTCGTCCCCCAGGCGACCGGGCAGGCGACGACGCCCGGCGCGACGAACCGCGCCAGATTATCCACGTGTCCGTCGGTGTGATCGTTCAGCAGACCGTCGCCCAGCCACACCACCACCTTGGCGCCGACCGCCTTTTCCAGCGCCGCCGCCGCGACAGCCTCATCCTGGTTCCAGGCCGGGTTGCGGTTCCGGTTCAGCAGGCACTGGCGCGTGGTCAGAACGGTCCCCTCCCCGTCGTGATCCAGCGACCCGCCCTCCATGACAAAGTCGTTCCAGGTCAGGTCCACGCCCGCATGTCGGCCAATCTGGCCGGCGACCAGGTCGTCGCCCGGCATGTCGTATTTGCCGCCCCAGCCGTTGAACTTGAACGCCGCCGCCGTTTTGGATCCCGCGCCGAAGATCGGCCCGGTGTCGCGCAGCCAGACGTCGCCGAACTCGCCGGCCACGACCTCGACATTCGCCACACCCGCAAAACGCGCCTGGGCGTCGGCCAGGACCTCGGCCTTGCCGACCATCAGCTTGACCTGCTCGCGGCCCGGTCCGGCCAGAGCTCGCACCAGACCCTCGACCTCGTCCTGCGCCTGCTCCAGCGCCTCGAACCAGTATTCCGCATGGCTGGGCCAACCCACCCACATGGCGCGGTGCGGCGCCCATTCGGCGGGGATGGCGGCAGCAGTCGGATCGGTCATGCAGGCGTCCTCAAGAAGGGCCGAACTGGGAGCCGCGCCATATGGCCCCAAGCGCCCCCGACTTCAACGTCAGCCACGAAAAAGGGCGGCCCGCAAACGGACCGCCCTTCGTCGTTCTAGCCTTGGCTAAGCCTTAGAATGCGTAGCGCACGCTGGCCATGACCGTCCGCGGAGCGGCGATGTTGGCGAACGGGCGGCTGTAGCCGGCGCCACCGACCACGGACGAGGTGGTCGAGCCCAGCGAACCGTAATAGCGCTCGTCGAACAGGTTGATGACGTTGAACTGCAGGTAGGTGCCCTGCAGGCCCAGCGGAGCGAAGTCGAAGCGGGCGTCCAGATCCACGACGGTGTAGGCGTCAACCTTCTGGTCGTTGACGTCGGTGACCCAACGCTCGCCGACATATTTGCCCTGGATCGCCGCCGAGAAGACCGGGTTGAAATCGTAGGCGATACGCAGGCCCAGGGTTTCCTTCGGCGTCTCGACAACTTCCTTGCCCTTGGTCAGCGCGACCAGGGTAGAGGAGATGTTGACGTTGTCCTTCAGCTCGCTTTCCAGCAGCGACAGCGAAGCGAAGATGCTCAGCTTGTCAGTCGGCTCCCAGCCCAGCGAGCCATCGAAGCCGTAGGATTCCACGGCGCCGACGTTACGATCGACGTTGAAGCCCAGGTCCTGATCGTACGAAGAGACGATGCGGTTCTGGTAGTCGGTGTGCCACACGGCGGCCGAGGCGATCAGGCTGGAGGTTTGGTAGCGATAACCCAGATCGAAGGTCTTGGTGGTTTCCGGCTGGACGTTCGGATTGCCGATCGAGCCGTCGGCCAGACGCGTCACCGAGTAAAGGCTGTCGGTGCGCGGAGCCGAGATGCCTTCGGCGTAGGAGGCGTAGACCATGTGATCGCCGCCGAAGCGATAGGTGGCGCCCACGTTCGGCAGAACGTCGTCGTACTTCAGCTCGCGCGAATAGGGCGCAATATACTGGGTCGTGCCGGTCGAGGCGAAGGTGACATTGCCGTTGGCCAGGGTGGCGTTCGGCGTCTCGCTGGTGCAACGCACGCTCGACGACGAGTTCTGCGAGTAGCAGTACTGGTTCAGCTCACGCTTGAAGAAGGGCATGCGCACGCCGATGTTGATGCGCAGAGCCTTGTCCAAGAAGTCGCCGCGGTACTCGAAGGCCGCCTGGTTCAGCTCGGCGTACGACAGACGGTCGCGGGCGCGCAGATAGTATCCGTCCAGGTTGACGATGCGGTTGTTCTTGTCGTCCAGACCACCGAACTCATCGGCGAAGCGCGGGTTGGCCGGATCGCTGAAGTCGATGAAGCCGTAAGCGCCCGTCTGGCGGTGACGCCCGTAGTCCAGCGTATAGGCGGCGCGCAGTTGGTGATCGTCGTTGATGTTCCAGATCAGCGAGCTGTTGATGCCGTAACGATAGGTGTTCGTGTTCGACGGCGTCATGACGCGAACGGTGTCCAACGTGTCGCCGTCGCCGTTCAGGTCGATGCCGCCGGTGGTGCGCGTGCCGCGGATCAGAGCGTTGGTTTCCGTCAGGGTCGTTTGCTGACCGCCGCCGTTGGCCTGGGTGTACTGGAACGACGGATCGAAGGTGAAGGTCAGGCCTTCAGCCAGCGTGAACTTGGAGTTCAGACGGACGTTGCCCGTGTCCGACGGGTTGATGCGAAGGCCGTAATAGGCGGCCGCCACAGTGCTGGAGGTGTTGAGGTCGATGTCTGCAACGCCGTTGCGGAAGGTCGGGGCCACATAGTTGGTGCTGTAATCGATATTCCAGCCGAACGGGCTGGTTTCGACTTCCGCAGGCGTCACGACGCCGAGCGCCGACGTCGATTCCAGGCTGGGGCTGTAGTACGAGAAGTTGCGGTTCTCGTTATAGTGAGCCGACAGGGCGACGAAGTCGCCGTTCGAACCAAGCGGCTGATAGATGCGCATATTGTATTGCGTCTTCTTCAGGTCGCCCTGGCCTTTGAACTTGTCATACTCCTGATGCGAGACGGCGAACCAGGCCGAGGTGCCCCAAGGGCCGACTTGGCCCGTATCAACCAGCGCCATGATGCGCTTGTAGTCGAAGTCACCGAGCGAGCCCTGGATCCAGCCGCCGAAGTCCGCAGCCGGACGACGCGACGTGTAGTTGATGGTGCCGCCGGTCGCCGAGGCGGTCGGGCTGTCGACGTCAGTCGTGCCGGTGTTGACCGAGGCGCGTTCGATCAGTTCCGGGTCCAACTGTTGGTTGGTGTAGCTGGCGTAGTTGCCGGTGTCGTTCAGCGGAATACCGTCGAACGTCAGGGAGACGCGGTTGCCGTCGAAACCGCGCAGACGGATGTTGCCGCCCGACGAGCCATAGGGATCGTTGTTGGTGAAGTTCAGGCCCGGCGTCAGGTTCAGCGTCTGGACGATGGTCTGACCGGCGGCTTGGGTCGAGATGAACTCCTGCGTCACGGTCGAGCGCGTCTTGCCGGCCGTTTCAGCTACGATGGTGCCGTCGGTCGTGCGCGGACCGCGCGTCCCGGTCACGACCACTTCCTGCACTTCGGTCGCTTCGGTGCCGGTCGATTGGGCGGAGGCGGTTCCGGCGAAGGCTAGCGAGCCGGCAAGGGCGGTGGTCGCCCAGATCAGGCTTTTGCGAGTAATCATTACATCTATCCCCAGATGGACGGCGCGAATGGCTCTGGCGTCAGGCGTCCATCGCCTGTCGCAATCCAGCCCCCTCTAGGGCGCATGTTGAAACCTTGGGCGACAGTTATGTAACAGCAATATGACAGAGACAGAGGGTGGTCTGGGCGCCACACCTTACGGGGGTCAGCTAGGCTAACGCCCGCTCAAAAACGTCCGCGATGCCATTGGCCGTCGGCACGATGGCGTGCGGCTCATGATAATTGCCGTTCACCTGGCTTTGGGCGATCACATGCGCACGGAATCGTGTGAACAGGTCGCTATCCGGCGCCTCCGGCGCGCGCCAGAAATCATCCAGCGGCTTCTGATCGGTCAGACCCTCGAAGTCGAAGAAGGCGTCTCCCAGCACCTTGACCGGCGTATGGAAACCCAGCGCCGACAAGGCGGCGCTGGAGTTGTTGACCACCATGCCTTGCGAGGCGCGGCACAGGGCCGCAAGGTTGCCGCCATCGATGAAGTCGACACGGCCGGCGACGCCATGCTGCTCAGCAAGACGCCGCATAATGGCGCGCAGATTGACCAGGCCGGGATCAAGCGGATGGTTCTTCACGACCAAACGCGTCTTCGGCGGCGCCTTGGCAGCGAAACTGGCGATCACCGCCGTGAGGAAGGCGCGGTTGTCGCAATAGCGCGAATAGCGCAGCAGCTGCGCGTCGCCCTCGCGCTGCAGACACGCGATGAAGAAGTCGCCCCTGGCCTTTATGACGTCGGCGTCACAGTTCTCAGCCCGTCTGAACGCCAGGCTCAAATAGCGCCGGATGTGACCGAGGCACTGGTCGAGCGGCGAGAACACGTAAGGCGCCGTGTAGTTCGGGAACAGGGCTTTTCCCGCCACCTGCACCGTGTGGTAGGCGCTGATATTGGCGACGTGATGCGGCAGGATTTTTCCGACCGTAAAGGGTTCAGGCAGCAGTGGCGCAGGCTCGGGATAGCCGCCCTTGAACCGCGGCAGGGCGCTCGAGCCGTTGACGCCGTTTCGCTCGACCGTGATCCAGTCGGGACGGAAATAGCCGTTCTCCAAAACCCAGACGCGCGCTTGCAAACGGTCAGACGCCGCCAGGACCGCTCGGTTGTACTCTCCGGCCTCGCCAAACAGGATTATGTCGGTGAACGCCGAGGCGAACTCGATCAACCCTTCTGTCCATGCCTTCGCCGTGTCCTTGAACACAATGCCCCCGGACCGACGCCAGTTCATCGCGTCGCCGGCGTTGAAGATCATGCGGTTCACATGAGCGCCCCGCGCCTCAAGAACCGACGCCATCACCGGACCGAATCGCCCAAACGGCGCCGAAACGATCAGGAAGCGACGACCGGACAAGGCGGTCGGACCGACCTTTCTCTTGGCCGGGAAGGTGGAAATCGTCGCCGAGTGCGAAGGCCGCGACGCCTGCAACCTCGGGCGGACCTCGGGACGCACCGCATCGCCGCGAAGCCGATATCTGCGCCGCCGTCTTGCCGACAGAAGTCTGGAGGATGATCGCAAGTCCACCATCACGCCTATCCTCTACCCGCCACCGAGGCGTGCATTGCTGCGCTCCGGCTGCGACCGAGATGTCTGTGATTACGGATCATCGCCATGCTTGTGTCCCGCAGTTTGGACGCGATCAATTGAAATCGCTCAAGTCCCGGGGATTTTGAAACGCAGGACGGTTGGCGTTGCTTTATGGCACCAAAACCGCCGCCGCCCAAAGGGCGACGGCGGCATGATGTTGTCAAATCGACGAACTTCATGACCTCGGGAGCGCCGGGCCGGATGAACCGCACCGGCGCACCCTCGGACCTTAGAAGTTGATGTCGATGGTCGCGCGGCGGTTGAGCGGTTCGCGCACACCGTCGGCGGTCGGCTTGGCCAGGTTGGTTTCGCCCTTGCCGTCCAGGGCGATCACGCCGCCGTTGACGCCTTGAGCAACCAGGGCGTCCGCGACGGTGCGCGAACGACGGTTGGACAGACCCAGGTTATAGGCGGCCGAACCCGAGGTGTCGGTGTAGCCGACGATCAGGACGCGCGTCGGACGACCCGACTTGGCGTAGTTGGCGGCCTGCGTCACCACCGAACGGGCTTCCGCGGTCAGGTCCGAGCGATCCCAGTCGAAGTAGACCACGAACTGGCGAGCGACCGGGGTCTGAGCGACCGGCGGAGGCGGCGGCGGGGGCGGAGGAGGCGGCGGGGGCGGGGGCGGCGGAGGCGGCGGCGGCGGCGGGACGTCTTCCGCACCGAAGCTGTAGCGCAGACCCAGGGTCACGGTGTGCGACTGGTCGTAGTCGCCGTCCCACTCGCCGAACTGCGTGGCGCCCACGCCCGTGCCGGCCGTCGTCGAGGCGAAGTTGGCGTCGCCCGTCAGGTAGCGGTAGGTCAGGTCGATGTTGGCGCGGTCGCCGATGGCCCAGGCCAGACCCGCGATCGCCTGAGCGGCGAACTTGGTCGAGCTGTCGTCAGCGGTGAAGGTGGCGCCGCGGTTGGCGCGCAGAGCGCCGATGGTGTCGGTCGAAACGCGGTTCACACCGGCGCCGAGGCCCACGAACGGACGAACGCCCCAGTATTCGAAGCCGAAGTCATAGATGACGTTGGCCATCAGGGTGGCGGATTCGATGTCGCCTTCGGGCGAGAAGCAGCCGCCCGTCGCCGGGGTCAGGTTGCACAGGCCTTGCGTGCCCGAGACAGCGCGCACGGTGCCGATGTCGCCCGAGCGGTAGCCGCCTTCCAGTTCAACGCGCCAGTTCGGGTTGAAGCGGTAGCCGAGGCGAGCGAACGCCGCCCAGCCGTCGTTCACTTCCCAGTTCCAGTTGGCGCCGGTCGTGGACGATTCAGC